>JBFWRA010000711.1:0-3648 GCA_050249155.1 Isosphaeraceae bacterium
ATCACGGAAAGGGTGCCGTCGAAATCGAAAATGCCGTGACGAATCCCGGGCCTCGGCTCGAAGCTCGGCCGAAAAATCACCTCACCGAGAACCCCCGTCATCGGGCGCGTCCCCCGAGCGTCGGGTGGCTGGGATCTCGGTACTCCGAGACCCCAGGCTTGGGGCGGTTCCGCCGGGGTCTCGGAGTACCGAGACCCCAGCCACCCTTCGAAGGCATGTCGGGAACTTGTTGCCAGGCTGTTCCTGAGGAATCGCCCTCGGAGTTCGGACGTGTTCGCATCGTGTGGGCTCGGAACTCGACTCGGGATCTCGCGTCGACGCGAGGGAAGAAATTAGGCCCCTGATTTTAACGACGCGAAGACGCGCGCGACATCCCGACCCGGAATGGAAACCGGCCGGCCGGCGAAGTCCCAGGAGGATTGCGAAGTCGAGGATCGAGCCGAGTTCACCGGCATGGGTGCCCGGGTCCAAGCGAAGCGGGGCCCGGAATCGCCGGGGAAACCGGGCCCCGCTTCGCTTGGACCCGGGCACCCGAAACCCCAGCCTCTCAAACGCGTACAACTTTGCAATGCTCCTGGGCGAAGTCCAGGGACTGGGATGGAAAGAGACGGGTTCCCTCGCCATACTGGGATTCTTTCACCCCTGGAGCGTGCCTGAGATGTCGCGGAAGAAACCGCCAAGTCAACGACCCGAGCGCAAGCTGGACGAAGCGGCGAAGGCCATCGCCCGCCTCAAGGATACGGCCGAGGTCGAGAAGACCAAGGAGTCCTCCCGTCCCGATCAAACCAAGATTCCGCCCAGCCGACTCTCGAAGGAGTTCGCGAATCGGAAGAGTGGAAGCAGCCCGGTTTATCCTTCGACCAAGAAGCCCAAGAAGGTCTGACCAGGCCTGGCGAACAGACGGGAATGGACCCGCCTCCGCGAGCCCACGCCTCGCGGGCTGAACCGATCGGCCCGCGAGGCGATCACCCCGGCTTCGCGGCCCTCACTCGCCGACTCCTCCAGGGTCCGACTGGCGAATCATCGACCCTCGCGGAGAGTCGTCGGTCCCCGCGTGATATCGACGAAGACACGATGACTGTCCCTCGGGGCGACGTCGCGTGTGTTTCCCGACTCGGGGTCGACTTCCTCCAAACCGAGAACCACGGCTGATAGAAACCGCCGCAAATGGAGAATGAATCGCTCCTTGGCCTCAAGAGTCGTCAGGCCCGCGAGATACACGTCCCCGTGGAAACCGAGCGAGACCGTGCCGTCGGCCCTGACGACCCTCTCGCCGGAGATCGGACGTCCCGGTAGGGCCTCCAGCGCTTCGATGATCAGATGGTCCCCCATCTTGATCTCGATCCGTTCCGTCGGTCGAGGCCGACTCCTCAACTCGTTGAGCCGACTCTCGGAAGCGTTCAACGCCACCCTCGCCCGTTCCACCTGGTCAAGCGCCAGGCTCATCTCCCTTCGCAACCGATCGAGGGCTTCGGAAATCTCATTCCGATTCTGGACGTCACGGCGATCTGTCCCACTGAGAAGGTCGAGCTGGCGGTCCATGACCTCCCCGAACTTTTTCTTGATGGCCTCAACCTGAACCGTACCCAACTCCACGTCGACCCGTTGATCCGTCACGTCGATCACCAGTCGTTCGAGTTGCTGGTCGTAAGCCCGACGCGCCTCTCGAATCCTCGTGGAGTGGTCCTGGTCGTCGATCGACGGACGATCCGCCACGACTTCCCGAACCCCGTCCCTGGGTTTCGCCGCCCGGTCCTCGCCGGTCGAACGAACAGGCGGGAGTTTCGGAACGACCTTATCGAAGGGGGACTTCTCCGGTTTCGGCGGGTCGGAACCGTCCCGTGCGGCCGACGCCAACGGTCCCGCGACCGTCACCAGGAGCGTGGTCGACAGCGCGGCGGCCGTCAACAAGGGTTTGAGAATCATCACGCGAAGCACCTCCCGGGCCAGCGCGACCGCCGACGGGCTCGCCGCGACGAGCGGCGCGTTTCGGGTCGCGAACGGTAAGGCCGACCGGGTCACCGAACGAACCAGGACGAGCGGAACCAGGGGCGGACGGAACCTGGCGTCGGCCAGGTTCGTCGAGGCGGGATCGAGACCGCGGCGGGTCAGGCGGTCGCGGAGCGTTCCCCTGGCCCTGGCGAGTCGGCCTCGGACGGTGCCGACTGGCCACCTGAGCCGGTCGGCCGCCTCGTCGTGCGTCAGGCCTTCGAAGTGGCACAGAACCACCGGTGCCCGATAAGCCTCGGGGAGCCTGGCCAGTTCCTCGTGGAGCAGGCGCGCGGCTTCCTCTCGATCGATCCCGACCTCGGGAGACTCGTCCCGCGCGGAGAGGTTCTCCAGGGGGATCGAGACCGAGGGCCTGGAATACGCCCTGGCTCGGGCTCGGGTCGCGACCTTGAACGCCACCCCGTACAGCCAGGGACCGACCGCCTCCCGCTTTCGAAGCACCGAGGCTTTCCGGGAATGGACGAGGAACGTCGCTTGAAAGGCGTCCTCGACGTCCTCGTGGTTGTGGAGGAACCCGCGGCAGACCGCCAGGACCATCGGTCCGTGGCGAACGACGAACGCCTCGGTATCGCCCTGCCTGATAAAGCGATCGAGCAGGGCCCCTTCGCCCAGCCCTGTCAGACTGCCCTCGACGAGGAGCCTGCGAAGTTGCTCGGCGAGACTCCTGGACATGCGACGGCCCCCGGTCCCCGACGGTCACGATTCTCTCGTGATACTGCGTCGAAGGGCGAGGCCAATACAACTTTTCCAAAAAAACCGGCGATCGTCCCGGTCAGTCGGTTCGCGCGTGTAGTCGGCGGACGAACGCCTCGTGTTCGGGACTGGCCAGTCCACGCTCCAGCGTGGCGATCAGCGCGTCGGCGTCACCCGACAGCAACGCTCCGGGGTTCAGCCACAGTCCCGGGAACGCCTCCGAACGAAGCTCTCCCCCTTCGCCAGCTTCAAGCTCCCGGTAAACCCCCTCCCTCAAGACGAACCACCGCACCTCCTCCGGGTCCAAGCCCACGAAGAGATACTCCCTGACACCCGCGCGCTGATAGTCGGCCTTCTTCGGGCCCAGGTCGTGGCTTCGGGTGCTCAGCGACACCTCCACCACCAGCTCCGGAGGACCCACGATGAAACCCCCGACGATCTTGCTGGCCCCGCCAAGCTCCTCCGGAATCCGGAGGATCAAATCGGGCTGGACCTCGCCGTAATCCCCAAACTGGGTGGTGACGTTCAGGGCTTTCTCTACGCCCCGGGTCCGTCTCTTGTAGAAGCCGAGCCAATCGGAGAGTTCACTATCCACGTTCCCGTGACGATATCCCAACGGCGAAGGCATGAACACCACTCCACCGACAAGCTCGGCGCGCACCCCCGGCGGCATCGCCTGGTAGCGCTGGTGAAACGTGGCGCGGTCCAGCCGCTGACCCGCGGCCAGCGCGGGTGTCGACCGGGCCCCTGGGCGGTCAACCGTGCTCATGTCCCCCTCCCGACAAACGCGCCACGAACGCCTCGTGTTCGGGACTGGTCAGTCCACGCTCCAGCGTGGCGATCAGCGCGTCGGCGTCACCCGACAGCAACGCTCCGGGGTTCAGCCACAGTCCCGGGAACGCCTCCGAACGAAGCTCTCCCCCTTCGCCAGCTTCAAGCTCCCGG
>JBFWRA010000712.1:0-3644 GCA_050249155.1 Isosphaeraceae bacterium
GCTCCTTTTCCTTGACCTCGAAGTGGGCGTCCTTGCGCAGGAGCCGGGCGATCCGGTCGGCTTCCGCGTATTTCTTGACGTCGTCGAAGGCGGGGCCCGAGATGATCAGCGGGGTCCTCGCCTCGTCGATCAGAATCGAGTCGACCTCGTCGATGATCGCGTAGTGCAGGATTCCCTGGGCCTGCAGCTCGACCGTCGGCTTCATGTTGTCGCGTAGATAGTCGAAGCCGAACTCGTTATTGGTGCCGTACGTGATATCGCGTGAATAGGTGTGTTGCCGCTCGCGAGCGTCCATGTCGGCCTGGATCGCGCCCACGGTCATGCCCAGACCCTGGAAGAGCGGGCTCATCCATTCGGCGTCACGCCGGGCGAGGTAGTCGTTGACGGTCACGACGTGGACGCCCTTGCCCTCCAGCGCGTTGAGGTAGGCGGCCAGGGTGGCGACGAGGGTCTTGCCCTCGCCGGTGACCATCTCGGCGATATTGCCGCCGTGCAGAACCATCCCGCCCATGATCTGCACGTCGTAGTGCCGCATCTTGAGGTAACGCCGGCCCGACTCCCGGCAGGCGGCGAACGCCTCGGGAAGCAGGTCGTTCAGGGTCTCTCCGCGCGCGAGTCGCTGACGAAACTCGGCCGTCTTGGCGACCAGGGCCTCATTGGAGAGGGCCTGCATCTCGGGCTCGAGCTCGTTGACCCGGGCCACGACCGGCCTCATCCTCCGAATCACGCGCTCGTTCGAATTCCCGAAGAGCCGGACCAGGCCGTTGGAGACCCCTTCGGACACCGCGGTGAACGTGTCGGTCGTCTTATCCCAGAGTTCAGTCAGCAGTTCCATTGCCAGGTTCGCCTTACGCGGGTCGTGCGGGTTTCGCGAATTAAGTCGATGATTCGTGCCAATTTACAACGGTTTCGGGGGAATCGTCAAGGTCGCCCGGACGCCGCCCCGAGGCCCCTTGCCGGGATCGGCTCCCCCGGCCCAGATCATAGGACGCCCCGCGCCGTCGGGTTCGCCGTCGACCTGGAGCGAGTCCCGGCGTCTCGAAGGGTTTCCGGCGACTCTCGTCGTCGCCAGACCTCGATCGCGCCGAACCGGGCTTCCGGCTCGTACAGCGTTTCGATCACCTGATCCAGGATCTCGGCGCGGAACCGCGGGTCGGGGCCGACCTCCCCGGGGGACCAGACCACGACGGAGTCGGTGGATCGCCGGAGGGCCTCGGCGAATCGGCCCTCGTCCTCGTGCCGGACCATCCGGAGCCACGCGATCGATTCGGCGGGAAACGCGCTGGGACGGTCGACCGCCGCGGTGATCGCGGGGTCTCCCCTCAGGGCGTTGGCGACCTGGGTCGAGGGACTTGTCCGGGTCGCGAGGTGGGTGAGCAAGGCGTGATAATCCTCCCAGGGATAGAAGGCCGAGGTGGCCACGGTTCCTCGGCGGTAACCCGGGGGCGTCTCGGGGAGGGACGACTCTCGACCCCAGGCCAGCAGCGCGCGAAACGTCGGCCCCGCGACGCAGAATTCCGGGCGCGTCGTCGTGCCCCCCAGGCCCAGGACCAGGATCACCCCGACCAGTCGGAGCGCCGGCGAGGCCCCCGCGCGATCGACGATCAGGCCGACCAACGTCGCCGAGAGCACCGCCCCAACCACTTCCAGCGGGACGTCGAGATACGAGTGCGCGACCGGACTGAGGGGCTTGTAAAGGGAGACTCCCCCGAGCGCGAGGAGCCAGGGGGTCGCCGTCCACCCGGCTCTTCCGACGAACGAACCCGCCAGGAGAATCGTCGCGCAGGGCAGGGCGAGCCAGCGAACCCCGGCGAGTTGAAGGAACCAGGCCCTGAGAATCCCGGGGAAGGTGACCCGGCTATAAGGACCGCCGTAGGCCGTCAATGAGACGCTCTTGATGAAATCGTCCAGGACGCCGGTCACGGCCAGCGGGGCGAACGTCGCGATCAGTCCGAGGCTCAGGGACGCCCCCAGTTCAGCCAGGGCGCGACTCGACCGGCTCCCTTCCTGGGATTCCCTCGCACCAAGGAGGACCGCGACCCCCAACCCTGGCCAGAGGAGCAGCGTCTGCGGGCGGATGGCGAACCCCGCGGCGGCCAGAAGGCCCGCTCCGATCCGAGAGGCCCGGCCGGGCCAACCCTGGGCGACCAGGATCGCCAGGCAGCCCAGCGCGGGCCCTTGCCAGTCGCGCTGAGCCGCGTGGCAGTAATCCAGGCCGAGCAGGTACGAGGTCAGGGACAAGAACCCCGACAGCCCCGGAAGGATCCGGCCGTACCGCCGACGCGACCAGAGCGTCAGGATCAGGCCGAAGGTCGCGATCACCCCGGCGTCGAAGGCGTACCAGGTCCAGGGTCGTCCCCAGCCGAACAGGGTTCCCAGGCCGAGGAAGAGGTAGATCGTGCCTGGGAAGTTGTTGCAGAGCGAGTCGCGGTAGGGTGGAAGGCCCCTCGTCCAGGCCCTCGCGGCGGTGGCGAAGACGTCGTGATCGGCCCAGTAGGGCCAGGTGAGGTAATGAGGAAGCCAGGTCAGAATCTGAACGGCGATGAGAGCCCCGATCGCCAGGCTCAGCGGCCCTTCGATCGCCCAGCGGGCGATTCGATCGGTCGCTCCGGGATCAACGCTCCGAGCGCGCCTGGCGGGGTCGGGGCGGTCGGCGGGGAGGGCGTCGTACGGCATGGTGTCACCGGGATTCCGTTCTCGGCGGTTCGTTCGCCGGATCGTAGCGACCCGCGGTTCGGCTCGCAACATCTGGAGTCGCGGCCTTCGCGGCCGGTCCGTACAATTGGGACCGCGACGGCCGAGCCGAGGGAAGCGTCAAGGGAGGGGTCAGGTTGACGGAAATGGCGGAGCGGACCCGGCGGCTGATCGTCCTGGGGAGCGGAACCTCGACGGGTGTGCCGGTCCTCGGCTGCACCTGCCGGGTCTGCGACTCGGACGATCCCCGGAACCATCGGACCAGGCCGAGCGTCCTGCTGAGCTTCCCCCAGGGGAATCTCCTGATCGATACCGGCCCCGAGATGCGTCTGCAACTCCTGCGCGAGCGGGTCAAGCGGATCCACGCGATCGCCTACACCCACAGTCACGCCGATCACCTGTTCGGGCTGGACGACGCCCGGCTCTTTCCCAAGTGGATCGGCGGTCCCGTGCCGATCTTCTGCGAGCCGGAGACCGAGGAGGCGATCCGCCGGGTCTTCGCGTACGCCTTCACCGACCACGCCGCGGCGATCCCGCCGGGGCACCTTCCCCGCATTCAGTTCCAGGCGATCGCGCCGGGCGTTCCGTTCGAGGTCCTGGGCCAGTCGATCCTGCCGATCCGCCTGGAGCATGGTCGATTCGACGTCCTAGGCTTCCGAGTGGGGAGTCTCGCCTACTGCACGGACGTGAATCGAATTCCCGAGGAGAGCTGGCCGATGCTGGAGGGCCTGGACGTGCTGATTCTGGATGCCCTTCGACACGAGCCGCACCCGACGCATTTCTCGCTGGTGGAGTCGCTCGCGGTGATCGAACGGCTCAAGCCAAGGCGCGCCCTGTTGACTCACCTGTCCCATGGCTTCGACCACGGGCCCACGGAGTCGACCTTGCCCCCCCATGTTGGTTTGGCCTACGATGGCCTCTCCTTGGAGTTCTGACCGGCGCGGAGTCCC
>JBFWRA010000713.1:0-3643 GCA_050249155.1 Isosphaeraceae bacterium
CCCGCCCTCGCGATGTTGCTGGGCCACTTCGGCCAGATGCAACAGCAGATGCTCGACCAGTTTCAACAATCCATGTTCATGATGCTCCAGATGTTCAGCGGCATGCATCGTGAACAAATGGGACTGATGCGCGAGGAACTCGAACGACTCCGGGAACTGAGCGAGGAAATGGCGACGATCAAGGCGGAAATCGCCAAACGGCAAACGCGGGCCCAACCGCCGCTTCCCCCCGCGGGCGGTTTCACGAAGCCGGTCAACGGGAAGCACGCGACTCCGGGGCACGACCCCAACCCGCACCCCTCGCCCGCGAAAACCGCCTCCCCGAACCAGAGCCAACCCCCCCCGCCCCAACGCGACGAGGACGCCGCCGCCGCGCCTTCATTGGAACCCAGCGCCGACGTTCACGACTGGCTCAACGACCGTCTCACCGCGATCACCGCCGAACAACAGAATCGATGGCAAAAGCTGATGGGCATCCTCCGTGGCGACAAGTAAAGCGAGCCAGGCGCGGCCTTCCCGCATGGCTTCTCAAAAAAGCGTCGCCCAATCCGCCCGCCCAATCGGCGTTCGCCCTGGTCAAGCGGGGCCGGACGGCCCTGGCGATGCCCATTGTGTCGCGACAAGTTTTCGCATCGACGCCCCGCCCTTTCCTGGGATCGCTTTTTAAAGCGCGATCTTGGGTCGTACCTGAGCGGTCGTCTCCCCTCGGGCCGGTGTCCATAGCGTTTCGGAGTTGGGTTGCCAGAGTGCCTGGTGTTCTCGAAGATCCTCGCTCTGAAATCTGGTCCGCGGCTTGAATCGTCGCGCGGAGTCTGCTATCGTTTCACCCACGAATGAACTCCAATGGATCGCATTGAGCCAAAGATGACCGTTCAATTAAGGCGAGGTCGCCCTCTCCGCTCGTCGCGTGAGAACTCCTCCCCGACCCGTTTCCCATCCCTTCCCGAGGCCGATTCACGGTCCTCGGCCAACCGTTGACGTGGTGCGATGGCCACGCGAGTCTGATCTTCGCGGCGTCGATTCCGACAATCGTCACGGTGGGTGTCCGGAGAGCGGAATGATCGCGTAAGTTTTTGAAGAGCGTGGGCGAGGTTCGTCCCGCCCATGAGGTCCTGGTGCGGGGGCGCGTTTCCGCACCGTGGACGTCGACGTGACCACTGGGCCGACGTCGCGTGGCGGATCCGACTCGACCCATTACCCGGACGAAAGCGATGAGCAGGACCCAGGCGTGACGATTCAGGAATCGACGGTGGAGGCCGAGGTGGTCCGAACGCACCCCGCGCCGCCCCCCTTCGAGGGTGAGGCTCGGGGCTTCTCGCTCCGTGCGATCGTCTTCAAGGGGGCGACGTGGACCTTTCTCGGGTTCGCCGCGTCGTACGTGCTGAAGCTCTCCAGTAGCCTGATCCTCTCCCGACTCCTCACGCCCGAGGTGTTTGGCGTGGCGGGTTTGGTCTGGCTTTATCTGACCGCCCTGGTCATGTTCTCCGACCTCGGCATCGGCGCGAACGTGGTGCGGAGTAACCGGGGCTACGACGCCGCGTTCCTCGACACGGCCTGGACCCTCCAGGTCGCTCGCGGTTTTCTGATCTGGGCCGTCTCGCTGTTGCTGGGCTGGCCGATGGCCTGGTTTTACGACAGGCCCGAGTTGCGTTCGCTGATCGCCGTCGCCAGTCTCTCCTCCTTCTGTCTGGGCCTGCACTCGACGGCGATGTACACCTGCACCAGGCGATTCGCCGTCTGGCGACTGGTGGTTCTGGACCTGATCTACCAGGTGGTGACGCTTCTGCTGACCGCCGCGATCGCCTGGGAATACCCATCTCCCTGGGCGCTGGTGATCGGCTCGGTGCTGGGCACGGGGCTTCGCGCGTTGCTGAGCCACCTGGTCCTGGGTGGGCATCGCCAGCGATTCCGTTGGGAGCCCGAGTCGGTTCATGAACTGTTCACGTTCGGTCGCTGGGCGTTTCTCAGCAGTCTGGTGACGTTCCTGGCGGCGCAGTCCGACCGGCTCGTGCTGGGCAAGTTGATCGACATCACCGAGTTCGGGCTTTATTCGATCGCCTTGACCGTCGCGATGGCCCCGCGCGAATTGTTCGAGCGGCTCTCAAACCAGCTGGCGCTCCCCCTGCTGGTGCGGATTGTCAGGGAGCCCGGCGGTGTGCGTAAGGCGACCTGGGTTCGGGTGGTGATGATGGCGTGCTCCGCCCTGATCTGCGCCACGGTCATCGCCGTGGCCCGGCCAGGTATCGAACTGGTATTCCCTCCGCGCTACCACGGCCTGGCGACGTTCCTGGTGGTCCTGACGTTTGGATCGTGGCTGGCGACGGTTTCCTCGACCTATTTCGCCTTGCTGATCAGTTCGGAGCACCCCTCTCCGAATCGTTACGTGAGCCTGGGGGTGGCCTTGCGCGCCGTGATCTTTTTCACGTTGGTCTGGCCCGCGTTCTCCCAGTTCGGGGCGGTGGGGGTCGCGGCGCTGGCGTCGCTGAGCGAGATCGGCGTGATCCTGGGGAACGTGGTGGGGGTTCGCAAACTTGGCTTCCCCACTTTGCGCGTCGATCTCGCGATGCACCTGATCTTCCTGCTCACGACCGCCGCGCTGACGCTTCTGTGCCTGGGTGTTCGCGATTTCACCGGTAGCCGACTGGCCGGAGTTTCGGCCGTCGCGCTGGTTAGCGGTTCGGTGGCGTTGGCCGGAGCCCTGGCGCTGAAGCGTCGGCCCCTGGCGGTGTTGGGAGCGAGCAACTGAGGACCACGACGCGAAAGCGCCCCGCGAGGTTCCCTCGAATCCCAGGTTGCCCGATCGATCGCTCCCAACCCATACTATGGAGTCCTTGTATCGTAAGGTCCGACGAGTGAACCTCTCGCCACGACGCGATCAGTCGATCGCGCTCGCCACCCTACGAACCCCCTGGGAGTCTTACGGATCGCTGGACGCCGTCCGGACCCGAGCCGATCTCGATTCGATCGGATTCGACCCGACCCAACCCGAGCGCCGGACGGCCTCACTCGATTCCTGGAGTCCCCATCATGGTCAATCAACCCGCGACGGAGCCCATGAGCCTGATTCAACCGATCGACCGAGACGAGCTTCGCCAGCGCGTCCGATCCGCGACTCCGGTCCCGAACTTCCTGATTGACAATTTCCTGGACGAATCGTTCGCCGAGGAGGTGCTCGCCGCCTTTCCGACGTTCGAGCAGGCCGCCTCGATGGGCAGAACGTTCAAGGCGGTCAACGAGAAGAACAAGATCCAAGTGACCGACGCCTCGAAGTTCCCCGAGGCGATCGCCAGGCTCGATCGCGAACTCTCCTCGCCGGCCTTTCTCGACCTTCTGTCTTACGTGTTCGAGATGCCCGGCCTGCACGCCGACCCGAACCACGTCGGTGGCGGGATGCACCAGACCGGGGCCCGAGGACACCTCGACGTCCACGTCGACTTCAATTACGACGAAACGCTCCAAATGCATCGAAGGCTTAATATTCTGGTCTACTTCAACAAGGATTGGGACCCGGCCCGGGGTGGCGACATCGAGTTGTGGGACAAGGACGTGAAAACGTGCGTTCAAAGGTTCTCTCCGATCTTCAACCGCTGCGTCGTGTTCGCCACCAGCGACCTTAGCTATCACGGAGTGACGGCCGTTCGTT
>JBFWRA010000714.1:0-3639 GCA_050249155.1 Isosphaeraceae bacterium
TTGCTAATCGTCGAAGTGCTCGAATCACTGCCGGGCCGCCCCATCTCGGGCGAACGACTGGTGCGTCCCGACGGGAAAATCTCGCTGGGTTTCTACGGCGAGGTCTTCGTGGCGGGTTTGACCACCGACGAGATCAAGGAGAAAATCGTTCTCCACCTCCGGAAATTCCTGCCGGACGAGGTGCTCGGTCTGAACGAGATCGACCCGATCGACGGCAGTGTCAAGGAGGTGGAGCCTCGCGACTCGAACCGGGTCTTCGTCGACGTCACAGCCTACAATAGCAAGTTCTATTACGTCCAAGGGGACGTCGCGGCTCCTGGCAAGCTTCCGATCACCGGGAACGAGACGGTCCTCGACGCGATCAACTACGCGGGGGGCCTGATCCCGACCGCCGCGCCCCAGAACATCCGGCTGGTTCGCCCCGCGCCGCCGGGGGCCTGCTGCGAGCAAGTCTTGCCGATCAATCTCGCGGCGATCATCAGCTCGGGTGATCCCACCACCAACTATCAGCTCATGCCAGGCGACAGGATCGTGGTCTACCGCGATCCGATCATCCGAGCGACCATCTTCATCGACCGGCTCGCCGCTCCGTTCCAGACCGTGCTCAATTCGATGTTGCAATACGGCTTCACCGCCAGAACCATCAAGTTCATCGACGAGCCGCTGTTTGGAAACCAGGGCGCGACCACGGGGGCCGGGCGTAACACCATCAGCCAGCCCGCGCAGCCTGGGGCCCGCTGATCCCAGTCGAACCAGGCTGACGATCGGTTGAGAGAACCGAGCCCAGGAGCGCCTTCAAAGGGGCCCCTGGGCTCGGTTCGCGTCATTGCGGAGCGGTTCGACCCCCCGTACACTCGGAACCGTTGGAGTCACACGCGGGCCAAGCATCGTCGAGCCGGTCGGGTTCATGACCATGTCCCCTTTTTCCTGCCTCCGTTCTGGGTTTCCGTGGCTCGCGGTTCTCGCGACGGCTTGCCAGCCCGGGATCGTCGCTGGACAGGACGACGAGCCCGAGGCGCTCATCCCCGGTCTGGTCGTTGAGTTGACCCACACCGGTTCCCCCGACGTCAAGGTCGCCGGAGTGGTCGCCAGGCCCTCCTGGGAGTGGCTGGACGCCGCGCCCGACCTGAGGATCCCCAACCAGGGATTCCGACTTCGCGCCGCGGGACTTCTATTGATTCAGGCTCCCGGAGCGTACCGCTTTCACGCCCGAACTGACGGCGCGGTCAGGCTCTTGCTGGGCGATAAAGACGTCCTGCGAGGGCGCGGGGGTTTTTCGGGTGAACCGGTGGATCTACCCCCCGGCTTTCTTCGATTCGCGCTCGACTACCAGCGCGGGACCGGACCCGCCCGGCTCGCGATCGACTGGGAAGGCCCGGATTTTCCAAGGGAACCCCTTCCGGCGCGCCTCCTGTCGCATGGACCGGACCAGGCTCCCCCTCCCGACCAGTTCGAGGCGGGACGACGCCTCGCCGATCGCCTCGGATGCGTGAACTGTCACGACCTGCCGGGACTCGTCAAGCACCCCACGCTCGGGCCCCCACTGCGCGACGCGGTCGCGACGACGCGCCCACAATGGTTGAAAGCATGGCTCCATGATCCCCTGGCCGTTCGCCCGGGGACGCCCATGCCCCGATACGGCGGAGGACTCCCCCAGTCGGAGGTCGACGCGATCGTCGCGTTCCTGGGCGGGTCGAGGAGGACGCTTTCGCTCAGCGCGGAAGTCCGAATGGCGCTGAATCTTGGGTCGGTGGAGAAGGGGCGGCTCCTCTTCCGATCGGTGGGGTGCCTGGGGTGTCACTCCCGATCGGACGCGCCAGAGGCGTCGGGGGGTGGGCTCCGGGACGCGTGCGCTCCAGACCTTTTCGGGCTGGGCCGCGAGCGTTCCGCCGAGCGGATCGCCGCGTTCCTGGAGCATCCGCGGGGGGATAAGGTCCCGTCGCGACACCGGCCGGACCTTCATTTGAGCGCTGAGGAGGCGGCGCACCTGGGGGTGTATCTGTCATCCGATGTCGAGCCCGACGCGCCCGCCGACGTCCCCGCGAGGTCGAGCACCCTCGCCACGTCAGGGCGTCAACTCGTCGAACGGCTGCGTTGCGCCTCCTGCCACGAGATCGACGGGCTCTCCCCACCTCCCGACGATCTCCCCATCGATCGAGACAAGCCAGGGGATCGCGGTTGCCTGGCGGTCGTACCCAAGAGGAACGACGTTCCTCAGTTCGGGCTTTCCGAGGCGCAACGAGCGAGCCTGCGCGCGTTCGTGGAAGGCCGACCGGTGACGGCACCTGTCGTGAGCCTCGCAACCCGGGCGGACGACGCGATGCGCCGCAGAAATTGCCTTGGTTGCCATGTGAGGGACGGCCTGGGCGGTGACGAACTCGCCGGCCGGCTCGCACCCCTGCTGGCGCGGGACAGGGACCTCGGACCGCTCAAGGGCACCCTGACGCCGCCGAACCTGACCGCCGTGGGGGACAAGCTTCGGCCGGAGTTCTTGCGAGAGGCGATCCGGGGACAGGCCCCGTCGGTCCGACCCTGGCTCTCGGTTCGGATGCCCACCTACGCGTTCGAGCCAGACGAGGCGGAGACGATTGGCCTGGCCTTTCAGAGCCGCGACCGGACGCCGCCTGTGAAGGCCGCGCGCACGACGACCCTGGAAGGCCCCCGCTCCTCGGAGATCGGCGCTCAACTGCTGGGGCAGAAGGGGTTCGGTTGTTTGAGTTGTCACGTCGTCGCCGGACGGATTCCACCGGGTGGAGAACCGGAGACCCTCGGCCCCGACCTCGCCCTGGCCGATCGCCGGATGACCGAGCGTTATTTTCGCCGATGGATCTCCGACCCGCAGCGCGTGATCGCCGGGACTCCGATGCCCCAGTTCCTCAAGGCTGTGGAGGGCCCCGGGCTTCCCCCGACGCTCGACGAGCAACTCGACGCGGTCTGGTCCTTGATCCGAAGCCCGGACCTGGGTCGAGCGGTGGCCTTCGGAACGCGTGAAGTCCTGCGACAGGAAGGGGATCGGGCGATCGTCGTTCGCGACATGGTCTTGCTCCCGGACGCTCCGGAAACCCCGTACACGCCGCGGGGCCTGGCGATCGGGCTCCAGAACGGGGCTTCCTTGCTCTTTGACACCGACCGATTGACCTGGTTGGCCTGGTGGCGCGGGGGGTTCCTCTCGCGGACCAAGGCGGGCCGACTCTGGGAGTGGCATCCCGAAGGCCGGCGGGTCTGGGTCGCCAACGGACGCCTTTCCCCGGTCGCGATCGGAGTCAACGCCGACGGCTCAGCGCGATGGCCTGTCGAGGTCCGAGAACGATTTGGAAGCTTCCGCGCTCTCGAGTTTCTGGGTCGGGGGGTCAGGCTCGTCTATACCCTGAATCGCCCGGAGGGAGGATCGGTCGAGGTGGTCGAAACCATCCAACCTCTCGGCGAAGGGTGGGAGCGACGCGTGGAGGTTTCCGGGACGCGGGAGGGCGAGCGCCCCGCGATCGTCGAGCAGCCGCCGCCGACCTCGTCCCGAAGCGCGGACGGCCTGGCCGAGGAGTGGAGCCTGGGGACCGACCGGGTTCGGCTCCGTGTCGTGACGGGCGAACCCGTGGAGGGCGCGGCGTCGGGAACCGCGGGTCGCCTCTTCACGATGGAGTC
>JBFWRA010000715.1:0-3635 GCA_050249155.1 Isosphaeraceae bacterium
CTCGCCGAAGTAGTCGCGGAGTCGGACCGGTTTGTCGTTCTCGTCGCGGAGGATCACGTCCAGGGGAAGCTGGGCGTCGAGGTTCTGGTCGAACTTCACTTTGCGAAGGACGCTGAACTCGGGCCCCTTGACTTCCTGGGCGCTGGCGGACCCTGGAATGAGAGCGGCGAGCGGCGCGAGGGCGATCAGGATCGCTCGCCATCGACATCGACGATTTCCAGTGTTCATTGGTCGCCTCCAGGACCAGGGGAGTCCTTGGCCTTCGTGTCCTTGGCGTCGACCGGCTGGCCCGAGTGGCCGACGACGTCCGCCTCGGTGAGACCCGCGGCGGTCGCGGGGAGTCCTTTCTCGGCGATGGCGTCGATGGCCTGTTCGATCGTCAGGCGGCCCGAGGGGGGCGGAGCGCTCGAGCCGATGCCGAGTTCGGCGTCCTCGCGAAGGCGGAGTGCCCGAAGTTGTTCACCAAGCATCTCGGGGGCGGAGCGTGGTTTGATCGGTTCGGTGGTCGGGCGGGGGATCGTCGAGGACGACGCCGCGAGTCCGCGAAGCATGGCCCAGAGCGCGAACTGAACGACGACGAGGAAAAGGATCAGGCCGATCAAAAAGATGATGACGGCTCGAACGTTCGTGTCGCGAACCTCGTAGCCGGGGTCGCCGGTCGTGGGGCCGCTCGGTAGCGTCATGGTCGGTGCCCTCCGCCGTGGGGGTGTTGGCCGTGAACCTCGGCCAGCAGCGGGTCATGCTGGGGAATGAGGGGCCTGGACCCGAGCAGCCAGGCGTAGCACGCCGCCCAGACTCCTCCGACGCCGACGAGGGCGGGGGCCGTCGCGATCAGCTGCCGCCATTGAGGCGAGGGGAACGCGGGCACGATCAGCCAGAGGTCGTTGACGAATTGAAACGCGAAGATCAGCGCCGCGACCTTCCAGAGCCGCCCCGGCTCGCGTTTATTGTCGCGGACCAGGAGCAGGACGAAGGGCAAGGCGAAGTGCAGGACCATCAGCGTGGCGCAAACCCAGCGCCAGGCACCTTCCGATCGCTTGACGTACCAGGGTACCTCCTCGGCGATGTTCCCCATCCAGATGATCAGGTATTGAGAGAACGACATATAGGCCCAGAGCATCACGAAGGCGAGCAGGAGGTTGCCCAGGTCGTTGTAGCCCTCGGCGTCGGTCACGCCGCGGATCGGCCAGACCTCGCGGAGTGGGGTCGAGACCGCGACCGCCAGCGCCAGGGCGCTAAGCCCCATGCCGATCAGGAGCATGACGCCGTAGATCGTCGAATACCATTCCGGCTCGATCGACATGGCCCAGTCGACCATCGCGAACGTGACGGACAGGAACACGAGGATCAGACCAGGGGGGCTGAGGGCCTGGTTCCGCCAGGTGGGCGAAGGATCCTCGGTCGTGTCTTGCAGGATGGAGTTGCGGTGGAAGAGCAGCGCCAGGCCCGACCAGATCGCGTGGTAGAGCACCGCCCGAACCGACCAGAACCCCACGTTCAGATAGCCCGACTTCGCGGCGACCGCCGCGTGCTCGCTCACGAACGCGGGGTCGGTCCAGGGGTAGAGGGTCCGCATTCCCAGCGCGATCGGTAAGAACAGCAAGGCGAGGACCGGCAGGGTCATCGAGGCGGCTTCGAGCGGCCTGCGGATCGCGAATCCCCAGGCCCCGCCCACCAGGTGGTGGAGCATCAGCAGGGCGAGCGACCCGATTCCCAGGCCGAGGAAAAACAGGTAGGTCGCCAGGTACGCCGGAAAGAACGCGATCGGGCTGAAAAACCCGACCACCAGCCCGAGGACCAGGCCGCCGACCCCCAACGCCAGACCTTGACGGCGGACCCGTTCCACGAGTTCGCGAAACGTCGGCTCACTCAAGGGGAAGTAGCGAGCGCTCAGCGTGGTCGTGCTCATGGGGCGACTCCCTCGCCAGGGGTTCCGGCCAGCATCGAGGCATCCTGGCTGAGTTGAAGCGCCCGCACGTAGGCGACGATCGCCCAGCGATCCTCGACCGGGATGCGCGAGGCGTAGGACGCCATCGCTCCGTAGCCGTTGGTGATCGCCTTGAAATAGTGGCCGGGGGGAGCCTCGCGGAGCCGATCGAGGTGAAACGAGGGCGGAGCCGAGAACCCTCGCTGAACGATCATCCCCTGACCGGTGCCGACCCGGTCGTGGCAGGGGGCGCAGAAGACGTCGTAACGCCGACGGCCACGTTCGAGGACCGCCTTGCGAGCCAGCCGCGCCGCCGCGGGATCGAGTGGTTGCTGGGGATCGAATCCCTTGACCGGGATGACGTTCACCAGCGCGCCGTCGACCTCGCCCTGGTCGAAGGCGGGGTGGATGCGGAGTTGCCCACGAGCCACGGTCCCCGGAACGACGGGGCGTGACGACTGGCCGTCCGGAAAAAACACGCTGGGCTGGAGCGGCTTGTATTTCGGTTGCGTGATCATCTGTTGCTCGTTGCACCCCGATGCGAACGCCAGCGCCGCCAGGGCCAGCGCCGGCCAGACGGGGACCGCCCTCGCTGGGGAAACGAAACCGGCTCGCATCCTCGTTCCTTTCGTGACGTCCATCAGGATTCCCAGGTCGATCAGGGCTCGACTTCCACCACCGAGCGGGGGCCGAGCCCCTCCAGGAAGGTGCGTGTGCGGGTCTCGTCGAAGAGCGGGTCGGCCGCCTCGATGCAGAGGAAGAACCGGCTCCGCGAGGCCATCGCGAAACCCGGAGCGTTGAACACGGGATGATAGGGCATCGGCAGCCCGTTCAGCCCAAGCATTCCCAGCACCGCCGCGAGCGAGGCGAAGAGGATCGTCAACTCGAACGTGATCGGCACGAAGGCCGGGGCGCTATGAAACGGACGACCGCCGATATTGAACGGATAATCGTAAACCGCGGTGTAATACATCATAGCGTAAGCGATCGTCGCTCCGACGACCCCGCCGGCCAGCACCAGCGCCGGCAGACCGTTGCGCTGAAAGCCGATCGCCTCGGCCAGACCGTCGATGGGCAAGGGGCTGTAGGCGTCCATTTTCCGGTAGCCCGCCTCGTGGGCGGCGCGCGCGGCCCCGACGAGATCGTCGGGGTCGGCGAATTCGGCCAGCAGGCCGTGGATTCGGGGTTTGGCGGTCATTTCCGGATTCTCGCTCGCGGTTTCCGATCGATCTGGGCCCGGCTCAGACGCTGGACGGCGCGGCGGGGGGGCCGGACGTCGAGATCGTGGCGGAAGGCGCGCCCTCGGGGCCACCCTGGCCGTGGTGCTCATGGACCAGTTCCCGCATCTCGGCGATCGAGATGACCGGCAGGAACCGCAGGAACAACAGCAGCAACGCGAGGAAGAGGCCGATCGTGCCGTAATACATGCCGTAGTCCCAGAACGTCGCGTGGAACATGCCCCAGGCCGCCGGCACATACTCGCGGTGCAGGCTGGTGACGATGATCACGTATCGTTCCATCCACATCCCGGCGTTGATGACGATCGAGATCACGAACAGCGCGGGGACGTTCCGACGAACCGCGCGGAACCAGAGGGCCTGGGTCGTCACGCAGTTGAACAGGATCAGCATGGCGTAGGTGTGCCAGTAGGGCCCGTTCATCCGGTTGTACTGGAGGTACGCCTCGTACTCGTTGCCGCTATAGTACG
>JBFWRA010000716.1:0-3629 GCA_050249155.1 Isosphaeraceae bacterium
GCAGCTATTCGTCACAGGCAGCCTCCGGGCGAACCGTGGTCAACCCAAGACACCATGCCGCCTCCGGGTCACTCGAGCTTTGCCCCGGGCACTCTTGCGATCGAAAGTCGGGAACTGGTTTCCAGTCCGCCCCTGACCCGAACCCGGACCCGACGGCCGAGCGGGGTCACCTGGTTTGGCTTCGTTTCGCATCGACCCGCCGGGCCAGCCGCTCCACCTGGATGACCCGCATCCGGTGAATCCCGCGGGCGATCAACTCCCAGGGGTCCCGAGCCTCGAGCTGGAACGTGATCTGACCTCCCTCCAGGTGGATGACCCGGGCGAGGCAGGTCACAGCCTGGCCAAGCGGCGTCGCCGCGAGATGCTCGACGTCGACCCGCGCGCCCACCGTGCTCTCGCCGTCCTCCAGGAACGGAAGCACCGCCTCCCGCGCGGCGTGTTCGAGAAACCAGACCAGCCAGGGCGTGCTGAGGATCGCCGGCATGCCTCCTTCGGCGAAGTCGATCGCGTGGGCGGATTCGACCACGAACCGACGCTCACCCGTCATGCCGATCTTGAGCCCGCTTCTCATGATCGTCGGACTCCGGATCAACCACCGACCGCGTCGGTTCCGCAGAGGTCGCCGCAGGGTTGCTGGGCCGCCGCGTCGGCCATGCGAAACCCTTCGCGGGCCGTGGCCGCGGTCACTCCGGCGTTGACCGAGGCCACGACGCTCACCAGGGCGTTGAGGACGTCGTCGCCAAGGCCCAGGACGCGCGCTTTCTCGACGCGGTTGCGAGTGCAGACCTGACACCCCCGCGTCAGGGTCACGGCCAGCCCGACGAGGTGTTTCTCGCGCTCGTTCAGGAGGGTCGTGTCGTGCGACTGTCGCAGGTATCCGACGACCTGAGTGTCATCGTAAGGCATGAGGCGGCTCCTCGGGAGGGATGCGAACGACCTTCAACCGACCACCACCGAGCACGTCCCCAGCGGGCGAGCCTCGACGACGATCCGGCTCCCCGGTTTCACCGGGAACAACGGCAGGGGGGAACCCGTGAGGATGACCTGTCCCTTCCGAAGTCGCAAGTCCCAGGCCGCCAGACGCGCGGCCAGCCATCGAAGAGCCAGGGCCGGTCCACCCATCGCCCAGGGACGCTGGGTTCCTCCCGCGAGGCGGTCGTCGATCCTGACCTCAAGCTCCGTCACCAGGGGAACCTGGCCCTCGCGCGAACGTTCCGTCGAGGGCACCACCAGCCCAGCGTTCATCCCGCCGGAGACGATCAGCGCGGCGAGTGAGAAGCCCCTCGCCGGCGGGGCGTGATGGTGCGGTTCAATCACGGGAAAGACGGCGTCGACGGCCTCGACGTACTCCTCGTCGGAAAGCGGGTCGCTCGGCAAATCCCGTGAGAGGCGAATCGCGAGCTCGCCCTCGATCGCGAGATGGGCGAAACGGGAATGATCGATCCGGGCCCCGTCCGGAACTTGTTCGCTCTGGAAAAGCCGGGCGAAGATCGGCTCACGAATTCCCAGCTGATCCTGAATCACCTGGCTCGTGCAACCGATCTTGTATCCGACGATGCGTTCGCCTCGCTCCTCCCGCAACCGGGCGACTTCCCCCTGAAGGGCGTACGCCTCCTCCGCGGTCATCGCGTCGGGCGGGGCGAAGCTCCGCCAGGGCCGCAGCGCGTCGCGGTCATCCCGCACGCGACAGGCCCAATCCGCCAGCTCGTCGCGACGCATCGACGACTCCTTGACAGGGCCCGAGGTGGCCGGCCGGACCTCGCGCTTCGGGGACTGAGAGATCTCGTCAAAACAAGTGGGTCGATCTTCAGGAAGAGTGGCTGGGATCTCGTCCGCGAGACCCAGCCACCGGGTCGGTTTCGTGACTTCGATCCGGCTCACTTCTCCTTCTTCAGCTCGAGGAAGTACGACTCGTCCTCGGTCGTCCGGAATTCGGTTGGTCGGTCGTCCCTGCCGGGCAAGCCGACACAGAGCAAGAGTTTCTCACCTTCGAATTTATAGATCGCCTTGGAGGTCATTCCCGCGGCGTCGCCCGGGGCTTCCTTGATCTCGATATCCATCGCCGGTTGCGGCTGGGCCTTCTCGTCCAACTTGATCTTGCACTTGTATTCGTTGCCGTCGACGGTCGCGATCAGTTCCTCCCCCTTGATGGCCCAGGTCGATTCGGGCCCGTCGCCGCCGTCCTTGACCCAGGTCCCTTGAAGCTTCTTGAGGTCCCCCTCGATCGTGGCGTCGTCCGCCACGCCGGTCGCTCCCAGAAACGCCAGCGCCGCCATCGCCAGGCCCATCCACCGCGTCGCGTTTCGCATCGTGTCGTCTCTCTGGATCTGGACTCGTCCCAAGGCCCGCGTCGCTCCCACTTCGGTCGTCTCCCGCGGCCTCGACCGAAGAATTGAAGCATGGGGAGCCATCACCGGGCAAGAGCCCCCGGAGCCCTCGAAAAAGGGGTCAGGTAGCGCCTTGCAACCGATCCCTGGCGGGGCCACCATGAATCGCCCTGGCCGTGGCACGCTCGCCGAGCGCGACGGCATGATCTAAGCTGTCTCGCGGACACCGATCCTTCGAACCCCATTCGAGCCGATCATGCTCCGGATCTCCTGGCGACTTGGGCTGACCCTGTGGTTCACCGCGATCGCGAGGGCGGAAGGGCCCGACGACCTGACCTTTCGCCCCACGGTCCTGGTCCGACAGGGGGACGCGGCGGGGACCGGCACGGTGATCGCCTCGATCCCCGGTGAGACCCTGGTCCTGACCGCCTCGCACGTCGCGACGGCGGAGGGGGGCACCCCGATCGTCGAGGTTCACCGCTACAACCTGGGACTGGAACGAAGCCGACCCGCGGAGGGGTGGCCGGTGCGTCTGCCCGCGGAGATCGTCGCCCGGGACCCGGCGGGGGACGTCGCCGTGTTGCGGATCGTCGGAAAGACCGCGATGCCCCACGTCGCCAGGCTGGCCCGACCCGGCGAGGTCGCTCACCGGGGAGCGGTCGTGACCTCGGTGGGCATCGACGGCGCCGACCACCTCAGTAGCTGGATCGCCCGGGTGGTCGAGACCTCCTGGTTCGTGATGGAGCCGGTCACCTCTCGGGACGACCCCGACCTCAGCCTGGGAGTGGCCGGGGGCTCGGGACGTTCCGATCGGAAGGGGATCGGGGCCGACCCGACCGGGCCGGAACGTCCCTTCCTGCTGACGACCCGGGCTCCCGTCCAAGGACGTTCCGGAGGAGGATTATTCGACTCAAACGCTTTTTTAATCGGAGTTTGCGTGGGGAGACTGGAGGCCGGGCCGGGCCGGGGTCAAGGGGTCTTCGCCTCGGGGGAGAGCGTCCGCAGGCTGCTCCGCGAGCACGACCTGGAAGCCAGCCTCGCGCGTTCGGACGCCTACCAACGGCGGGAACAAACCGGAACGCGGAGTCCCGCCACTGTTGTCAAACCCGAAGCGGAGCACCACAATACGGACAGAGTCAACGCCGGGACGTCCAGACCCTCCAGGGCCGATCGCGCCCGGGACGGCCAACCGGCACATGGGAGACCCTGACCTTGGCGAACTTCGCGACCCGAACCAACAACCCCGTCTTCAATAACGACCTGGCCGCGTCTTTCGAGCAGGTCTACGGCGAACGCGCGGCC
>JBFWRA010000717.1:0-3623 GCA_050249155.1 Isosphaeraceae bacterium
CTTCGTCTACGTGACCCACGACCAGGCCGAGGCGCTCGCCCTGGCGGATCGGCTCGTGATCGTGAATCAAGGGCGGATCGTCGAGGCGGGATCGCCCCGGGCGCTTTACGACCGACCCGGCTCTCGGTTCGTCGGCGAGTTCCTCGGAAGTCCGCCGATGAATTTTCTTGAATGCCGGGTCATCCGCGAGTCGAACGGGGCCGACTGGCTCTGGTCGGCCGGTCCGCGACCGGGCAAGCTCGCCATACCTTCCAGTTTCGTGGAACGACTCCCCGCCGGTCCGGTCCTTCTGGGCGTCCGTCCCGAACACGTCGTTTTGGCCGAGTCCGAAAGTCCGCGAGAGCCAGACCACGTCTGTTTTCAAAATGGGGCCGATCTCAGCGGTCTGGTGTATCTCGGGCATGAAACCGTGGCCTCGCTGAGTCTCGGGTCCGGCTGGCGCGCTCGGCTCCCGGGCGGGACTCGATTGACGAGGAAGACTCCGATGGCCGTGGGATTCCACCTCGATCACGCGCGATGGTTCGAGTTTGAGAGTGGGCGGGCGATCCCGCTCGACGCGCTTGCCGATCCCGCGAATCGGGGTTAGCCTGGTTCCCGGAGAAATCGCCACGAAAGAGAACTGGCCGAACGGAACCCGCCCGATGCGCGCGACGCTGAGACACCTCGTGGATGCCCTCGAAAATGGGGGGGAGCCGATCGTCTGCCAGGTCGTCGAAACCCGGGGCTCAACCCCCCAGAAGGCCGGAGCGCTGATGGTCGTCGACCCCGACGGCGGTCAGGTGGGCACGCTCGGTGGCGGCTGCGTCGAGGCCGAGGTCAAGCAAAAAGCGATTCGGCGGATCGGTGAAACCGGGGCCGAGCTGCATACGTTCATCCTCGACCACGACTACGCCTGGGCCGACGGCCTGATCTGCGGCGGCAAGATGGTCATCTCGGCCGAGGCCCTTCGCGGTGACGGCCCTTTGGCCTACGTTCGGGCGCTTCAGGGGCTCGTCGAGGCGGGCCAGGGGTTCACCGAGGCGGTCGTGGTCGACCCGGAGAAGGTCGGGGTTTCCGAGGGGTCGCGATTCCTCTTCGGCCCCGACGGTCGCTTCGTCGCGGCTTGGCCCGAGTCGCAACCTCCCCGCGCGGTTTCCGAGAAGATCGAACCCCTGACCGATCGGCCGAAACCCGCCGCCAGGGGAGGCGTGGCCACGATGCCGACGCTGCCCAGGATCAGGCTTGTCGTCGTCGGCGCGGGACACGTCGGGCAGGCCGTGGCGGACCTCGCGGCTCAGGCCGACTTTGACGTCTGGGTGGTCGACGACCGCGCCCAGTACGCGAATCGGGAGCGATTTCCGCGGGCCGAGAGGCTGATCGTGGGTCCGATCGACGAGGTCTTATCAGGGCTCGACGTCACGCCTCAAACATATGCCTTAATCGTCACTCGTGGACATGGGCACGACCAGGAGGCGTTGTATCACCTCGCGCCGACCGCCGCCCCTTACGTCGGGCTGATCGGGAGCCATCGGAAAATCCGGCTCATTTTCGAGAGTCTGAGAGAATCGGGGGTCTCCGACACGGCCCTGGAGCGCGTGACGGCTCCCGTCGGTTTCGATATCGGATCTCAGACCGTGCCCGAGATCGCCGTCAGCATCGTGGCGGAACTGATCGCCAGGCGGAACGTGGGGGCGTCCGCGCTCGCGCCTCGGCCCCTGGCCCGGCGCGGGGACGGCGCGACGGTCTCATCGATGGAGCCGCGATGATCGCGGCGATCGTACCCGCGGCCGGCCTGAGCCGTCGGATGGGCCGGCCCAAGTTGACCTTGCCGGTCGGCGGGATTCCCGTGATCGCCCGGGTGGTCTCGGCGCTTCGCGACGGCGGAGCGTCGATCGTGGTCGTCGTCGCCCCGCCGGCCGACGCGCCCGGGGCGCTGGATCTGATTCAAGCGGCCGAAGCCCGGGGCGCGGTGGTCGTCGTGCCCGACCTTCAACCCGCCGAGATGCGCGACTCGATCGAACTCGCTCTGAACGCTCTGGAAGTCGACGCCGAACGTGATGCCGACCCGCGTCGGGAGGCGATCGTCACCGTGCTGCTCACGCCCGCCGACAGTCCAGGGCTCCAGCCCTCGACGGTCCGGCAGGTGCTGGAACGGGCGAGGGCCGAGCCGGATCGGATCGTCGTTCCGATCGTCGAGGGACGTCGAGGCCACCCCGTGGCCCTGCCCTGGACGCTCGCGAGGGAGGTTCGCCAGCTGCCCGCCGGGGTCGGCGTGAACGCCCTGATCGCCGAACGCGCGGGGCGTATCGTCGAACTTCCGGTCGACGATCCCGGCGTGATCGCCGACCTGGACACCCCCGAGGACTACGCGCGGTGGTCGGGGCGGGATTGAGCCTCCCCTACCGCCCCCCCGCCCCGCCGGTTATCCTGGAAGGATCGAAGCGCGAGCCGAGGGGACTCGCCGAGGAGGCGCGACCGCGTTGGACGTCAAGGTTCGTCTGTTCGCACTGGCCCGTCAAAAAGCGGGACGTTCCGAGGTGTCGGTCGTCCTTCCCGAACCCGCCACCGTCAGGGACCTGCGCGCGGCGCTGGCCGAGACTTTCCCGGAACTCGCCCCGATGGTCCAAAGCGTGCTCATCGCGGTCGCCGCCGAATACGCCGACGACGATCAACCCATCACGCCGGGCTCCGAGCTCGCCGTGATTCCCCCGGTCAGTGGCGGGTCGACCTGGACGCGGAACGATGACTGAAATCACCAAGGCCCTGATCGATCACGCCGCGCTCACCGAGCGGGTGCGCCGCCACGACGCGGGCGCGGTCTGCACGTTTCTGGGCACGGTCCGCGAGATGACGGGTGACCGCCGGACCGCCTCGCTCGAATACGAGGCGTATCCCGAAATGGCCCTGCGGAAACTCGAGGAACTGGAGGCCGAGGCGCGCCAGCGCTGGCCGATCCTCGACGCCGCGATCGTCCATCGGGTCGGCGCTCTCGAACTGGGCGAGATCAGCGTGGTCGTCGCGGTGAGCTGCCCGCATCGGGACCAGGCGTTCGACGCCTGCCGATGGTTGATCGACACGCTGAAGGTGGTCGTGCCGATCTGGAAGAAGGAAGTGTGGGCCGATGGCACCGAGGAATGGGTCCACCCGGGGATGTCGCCGCCATGAACACGTCGCCGCGGGAATCAGACCGGCTGATCGACGGGTTCGGTCGGCCGCACAACAACCTTCGGATCAGCGTCACCGATCGCTGCAACGTCCGTTGCGTGTACTGCATGCCCGAGTCGGTCACCTTTATGCCCAGGCGGAACCTCCTCAGCTTTGAGGAGATCACGCGGTTCGTGCGCGTGGCGGCGACGCTCGGGATCGACAAGGTCCGGCTCACGGGGGGCGAACCCCTGGTGCGTCGTGACCTGCCCAGGCTCGTGGCGATGGTGGCCGCGGTGCCCGGAATCAAGGACGTCGGTCTGACCACCAACGGCATCTTGCTCGCCCCGCTGGCCAGAGAGTTATGGGACGCGGGGCTGCGTCGGATCAATGTCAGCCTCGATACCATGGACCCCGCTCGGTTCGAGGAACTGACCCGGCGCACCGGATTCGAGGACGTCGTCAAGGGCATCCTCGCGGCCAAAGAAGCGGGGTTCGAC
>JBFWRA010000718.1:0-3620 GCA_050249155.1 Isosphaeraceae bacterium
ATGTAGGGGAAGGTTCCCCCTCGCAAGGCCGCCTCCGCCTGAGACACGTGGTCCCCGTCATGCGAGAGATTGAAGTCAAGAAGTTGCGGTCCCTCGGCGTAGGTGAGAAGCACGTTCGCCGGCTTCACGTCGCGGTGGAAGATTCCAAGTCCATGCGCGTGGTGGAGGGCTTCGGCCAGGCACGCCCCGATCCAGGCCACACCCCGCGCGTAACTCCCCTCCGGCGGAAACCCCGCCCACCCCGCGGCCGTGGGCGACACGACCAGGGGAGGCCCCTCCTCCAGCGCGGGGCCTTCTTCCGAAGCGCACGCCACGGCTTTTTTAATCCGAAGCGGCGGCGGCGTCGGGTGCGATTCCAGCGTTTCCCAGATCGAACGGGCGTTTCTTGGCCCTTTCAAGAGGTTGAGTCGACGAATCACCTCGTCGAGCGCCAGTCCCGGGCGGTACTCCATGCAAAGCCCCCGAAGTGGGGTGCCTTCCTGAAAACTGACGGAGTAAACGGGCACGATTCGGTGATGACGAAGCTTCGCGAGAACCTGGTGCTCGGTCCCGCGATCCAGGGAGACCTTGAGCACGACCTGGCGGTCGGCCAGCTGAGGCTCCTCGGCCAGGTAAACCCGAGCGGCGCCTCCGCGACCCAACTCGGAGACGATCCGAAACCTCCCAAACGATTCCCCCTTCCTGGGAAACACCGGCGGGGCGGGGGGGGCGACCACCACCTGGCTCAGGTCGCGGTGGATGCGGATCTGCGAGGCCAGCGAGTCGCGCCAATCGGCATAACCATCGAGAAATGAATCTTCATTGATAATATCGCCGCGTTCCTCGCGAAGACAGTATTCCTCATAGACCAGGCTGTGGACCCGATCGGATTCCTTCCGCAGGTCGAGGAAGCGTTCGAGATACTCCGCCGCCCTGGGAGATTCACCCAGGGCGAATCGCCGCTTGAGGTCCGCCTTGACCAGGGCGGTCAGAACGGAGAGGTCGGCCCCGGATCGCCAAGCGTCCGACCAGCAGGCGTCCAGGTTCGATTGACCACTCTGACAGTCCTCGAGGAATCGCTGGATCGCGCGGTCGGCAACCTCCGGCGCGCACACGATCTGTGCCGAACGAAGACCTTTGGCCACGGCTTGAAACTCCGTCGAGAAGAGCGAGAGATCCGCGACGCGATGAGTCACGACTTGGGTGGCGAGAGGAGAATACGCCACTTCCTGGTACTCGCTCGCGTTCGTCCCGTCAGACCGATCGACGGACGGAACGAAGCGTATCCGCGCGAGACGGCTTGAGGCCGTCAGCCCGGTTCGGGGACATGGTCAGGCCGTTGGGAAGGTCGTCGGGCGACTTATCCCCAACGGCGAAAGTAGCGATCCTCAAGGTCCTTGAGGTAGCGTTGGACCTTACGGAGGCTCCAGCCGACATGATCGGCGATCTCGTCGTTGGAGTTGCCCATCACTCGCAATTCGATCACCTCGCGCCGCACCTCGTCCTGGTCCTGGACCAGGCATTCATGCGCCTCGTCGGCCTGGGCGAATTTGCTCGCCGTCGGCTCGTCGGACTCCAGCGCCAGCGCGACTCCCCCGCCGTCTTCCTCGACGGCTCCCAGATGTTTCTGCCGATCGATGTCGCGTTTGAGCGTGTGAACCTTGCGGTACTCGTCGACGACCTTTCGTTTGGCCGTTTGCACGAGGAACGCCATCAGCGAGTTGAAGGAATCAAACTCGAGCTGCTGGAGATTGGCCGCGAGGCTCTTCATCACGTCGCTGGCGAAGTCGGTCGAATCATAAAGACTTCGCATCGGTGGATTGAGCTTTCGCCGCACCACGCGAACGACTTTCGGATAACACCTCTGAAACAGCACTTCCCAGGCGATCGTGTCACCCGCGCGAGCGCGAGCCATGAGTTCTTCATCGTCGTCGGACGGCGACAAATCCGACATCGCGTTCATGAGTACTCCTCCCCTGCGGGAACGAGAGGTCTCCGAGTCCGTGGACGTCCTCGACGTCCCTGGGGCGGATCCGCGTCCCCGCGGGGAGTGATTGTACCGTCGTGTTTATTTGGGATGGAAGTGCCAATCCCAGGAGTTGCGAATTAGGCCGAATAAATTGTGGACCCCCACCGTCCGAAGTGGCCTCGATGGATTGGAATCGTTTTTTCCCGCGCGACTTGGTTTTAGTTAAGTGATCCCGTGACCGCTCACTCAATTCATTGGAATTTTACGTCAAGTTCATGGCTCACAGATGCCTTGAGGATGGTTCGGCCCCGTGAAACCCTCACGCGTCGTTCTGGTCGGAGAGAATCACGTCGACGTATCGCGTGACCTCGACCGGTTCCATGTAGGGTTCGTCCAGTCCACCAGAACCTTCGACCACGTCTCCCCCTTCCGATCCGAGGTCGATGGGAGGGAACTCCAGGGGTTCCAGCAACGGATCCATCGGATTGACGTCCGCGGGCAGGGTCGGGGGTTCCCAGGGCTCCAGAGAGGGGTCCATCGGGTTGGACTGGGGTCCCCCCGACAGGGCGATCCGGGACGGAAGGCGATCCACGACCGGAGTGAAGCGACGGCGTGACTTGAACGTGCTCATGTCGATATCTTTCGATAAAGAAGTGCGTGGGGCCACGAGGGGGGCGGATCGTCGACCGCGTCTCGTGTTGGGGAGTCGAACGAAATACGAGTCAGACGAATTCGAGTGGACAAGACGGAGAAACCAGACCCGGAGCGCCTTCCCCGGATCGAGCCCTCCGTGAGTGCCGCGACTTCCGGTTTCGGTGGAATGGCTCAGCCCCCGCCCACTGGCGTCGTTCGTGACGCGAGTTGGTTCTGGGGCCTCGTCGCCCCGCGTGGGTTGTGTCTCGGATGGCCTGATCTGGCCATGTCAAGCGTCTGAGCGCGGTGGACTCAATTGAGGGAAGCCTGCTGGGGCCGCGGTCGCCGCGGGAGTTTGGGGCCTTCCATCGCCCATAGGTAAACGGGCGTCAGATCGAGTTCCGTGCCGTGAACCTGCCGGCAGGCTTCACGGTAGAGAGGGCAGGAGGCGAACTGCTGGGCCGCCTCGGCCAGGAGGCGGTGTGCGACTGCCGGTTGCCCACTCCGTTGAGCCAGAATGTATCCAGAGAGTGGAGACAGCGTTCGCGTCGGGGAGTCCAGTAGGCTGGCGAGGTCGCGTCCGCGGCGGAGAGCGTGTTCCGCCCGTCGTTGTTCCTCGCGAAGCTCCTTGCGCAATGTACGCACGATCGTCCGGACTCGCGTCACATACCGTCGTGCCGCTTGTGTACCGGTGATCTCCAGCCAGGGATTGGGAGAAAACGGGGTTTGGGGTTGCGCGGCCACGAAAAGTTCCGGGTCGATCGGGATCGTCGGGTCCAGTTCATGCGACTGGATGAGAGTGGTGGCCGCGATCGACCAGACTTGTCGAGAAACCGCCCGCCGAGACCAATCAGGTCGGTGAAGTTGATAGGCGTGCTCAATCCGGTCCGCCGTGGCGTCGATCTGGGTCTGAGAGCGTGTCTAGGAAGCCAATTTCTTGACTAAACGGCGGGCCATATGATGGACCATCGCCAGCTTGACGAACGCCTCGCTACTGGCCGTCGTCGCCTCGTAGTCCTTGCTCAGGCGGCGGCACCGC
>JBFWRA010000719.1:0-3620 GCA_050249155.1 Isosphaeraceae bacterium
TGTCCGTCACCCTCAACGAAGGGGGCGAGACGACTCTCGATGCCAAGCACATCCTGATCGCGACGGGAAGCGCTCCGATCGAACTCCCGTTCCTGAAGTTCGACGGCCAGCGCGTCGTCAGCTCGACCGAGGCGCTTTGTTTCGACAAGGTGCCCGAGCACCTCGTCGTGGTCGGCGGTGGCTACATCGGACTGGAGCTGGGATCGGTCTGGAAACGGCTTGGTTCGCAAGTCACGGTCATCGAGTTCCTGCCGGGAATCGTGCCGATCGCTGACAAGGAGATCGCCAGCCTCCTGCACAAGTCGCTCGCCAAACTGGGGCTGGAGTTCCTGCTGGAAACCAAGGTGACCGGGGCGAAGGTCGAGGGCGACAAGGTGACCGTCTCGGCCGAATCGAAGGAGGGGGAAAAGCGTTCCATCGCATGCGACAAGGTGCTCGTGGCCGTCGGCCGACGCGCCTATACCGACGGCCTGGCGCTGGACGCCGCCGGCGTGGTCGCGGACGAGAAGACGGGGAAGATCGCCGTCGACAAGCGGTTCCGGACGAACGTGCCGACCATCTCCGCGATCGGCGACGTGATCGACGGGCCGATGCTCGCGCACAAGGCCGAGGATGAGGGGGTCGCCTTCGCCGAGCTTCTGGCGGGCAAGGCCGGGCACGTCGACTACGAAACGATCCCCAGCGTGATCTACACCTGGCCCGAGGTCGCCAGCGTGGGGATCACCGAGGAACAGGCCAGGGAGCGCGGCCTGGACTACAAGGTCGGCAAGTTCCCGTTCCTCGCCAACGGCCGGGCCAAGGCGATGGACGAATCCGAGGGGCTGGTGAAGATCCTCGCCGACGCGAAGACCGACCGAGTCCTGGGCGTTCATATCATCGGACCGAGAGCGTCCGACATGATCGCCGAGGCGGTGACCACGATGGAATACCACGGAAGCGCCGAGGATATCGCCAGGATTTGCCACGCGCACCCAACCCTCTCCGAGGCGTTTCGCGAGGCCGCCCTGGCCGTCGACAAACGCGCGATCCACATCTGACGCATGGCACGCGTTCTCATGATGGCACGGCTGGGAGGCGACCATGACCGTGATCGTCAACGACAGGGCCCTTGAGAAAACGATCCGAGCCGATCGCGAGCGGACCGGCGCGTCGCGATTCGACGAGGTCTGGGAAGGGACGTACGTCGTGTCGCCACTCGCCAACGAGCAACACCAGTGGCTGATCATGGGACTCTGTCTCGCTCTGGCTGATGTGATCGATACCACGCGTGGCGATCGGGTGTACCCAGGCGTCAACGTGAGCGACCGGACGAAGGGTTGGAAGCGGAACTACCGAGTCCCCGACGTGGCCGTCGTCCTGGCCACGAACCCCTGCCGCCAGTTCGACGCGGTGATGGTCGGCGGTCCGGACATGATCTTCGAAGTCGTCAGCCGCGACGACATGGCCAGGGAGAAACTCGGCTTCTACGCGAAAGTCGGCGTGCGTGAGGTGGTCCTGATCGACCGCGACCCCTGGGGATTGGAACTCTTCCGGTTGGCCGATGGGGAACTCCGAGGCGCGGGGGTGGTCGCCGCGGATTCGTCGGACTCGCTGGCCAGCGAGGTCTTGCCTCTTTCCTTTGGACTGGTCCCGGGAGAGAATCGGCCGAGGATCGTCGTTCAGAGACTGGACCGCGAACAGGAATGGGTCTTTTGATGAATCCAGGTTTCGTCCGCCTCGCCCATCGCTGGCTCGCCCTGGTCGCGATCGCCGTCTGGTTCGGCGGGTTCACGTTTTATAGCGCGGTGGTCGTGCCCTTGCTGAGCGACGTCATGGGGAAGGTCGAGGCCGGGTCGATGATCACCCGGGAAGTGACCGTCACCCTGAACTGGATCGGCGTGGGCGCGATGGCGGTCTGGTGGGCGCTGGCGATCGCCGAGCGATCGACCGGCGACCGCTGGGCGGGGCGGGTTCGACTCGCCTGCCTCGGCGTGAACTCGGCCTTGCTGGGGTGGCTATTCGCGCTCCACCGGCAACTCGGCGAACAGATCGACACGGCGTCGATGACGGGGTTTTACGCCCGACACGAGTTTTACCTGATCCTCAGCACGATCCAGTGGGCCGCGACCCTCGTCCTGATCGCGGCCTCGCTGAGGATCTGGTCGGCGGCCTCCGATCAAAGGTGGACCGATTCCCCGGTCGCCACGCCCGCGGCCTCCATCACGGCCTCGGAGTAGGTCGGGTGGGGGTGCATCGCGTGGACGATCTCCTCCTCGGTGGCTTCGAGCTTCTTGGCCATGACCAGCTCGGCGATCATCTCGGTGGCGGCGGCCCCGATGATGTGCGCCCCGAGCAGCTCCCCGTGCTTCTGATCGAAGATCAGCTTCACGAATCCCTCGGCCTCGTCGGCGGCCTGGGCCCTGCCACTGGCGATGAACGGGAACTTGCCGATCCGAACCTGACGACCCGCGGCCTTCGCGGCCTTCTCCGTCAAACCCACGCTGGCGACCCCGGGATCGGTGTATGTGCATCCAGGAACGTTGCTGTAATCAACCGTTCGTTTCGAGTGGCCGGTGATCGTCTCGACGCAGCACGTGGCCTCGTGGTGGGCGACGTGGGCGAGCCAGGGAGGGCCGTTCACGTCGCCAATCGCGTGAATGCCGGGGACCGACGTGACGTAGGCGTTTTTCGGGTCGGCCTTGATATGACCCTTCTCCACCACGATGTTGAGCTTGGGGTCCCAGAGGTCCTCGACGTTCCCTGTCACGCCGATCGCGACGAGCAGGACCTCGGCCTCCAGCGTCTTCTTGCCCTCGGGGGTCTCGACCTCGACCTTCACGCCGTTGGCGGTTTTCTCGACCTTCGTCGTCTTGGACTTGGTCAGGACGGTGACCCCGCGCTTCTTGAGGCTCTTTTCCAGCTCGGCGGCGACCTCGTGATCCTCGATGGGGAGGATCTGGTCCATCATTTCGATGAGAGTCACCTCGGTGCCGATGGCGTTATAAAAATACGTGAACTCGCATCCGATCGCCCCGGCGCCGATGACGATCATCGACTTCGGCTGTTTGGCGGGGGCCATCGCCTCCTTGTAGGACAGGATGACCTTGCCGTCGAACTCCGCGCCCGGGAGGGCCCTGGGGCGAACCCCCGTGGCGATCAGGATCGAGCCGGCGGTGATTTTCTCGTCGCCGACCTGGACGGTGTGGGCGTCGAGGATCTTGGCGGTGCCGAACTTCGAGGCGACCTTGTACTTGCGGAAGAGCCCCTCGATCCCGCGGTTCATCTTGGTGGTCACGTCCCTGCTGCGCTGAATCATCTTGGCGAAGTCCCAGCGCGACTCTCCTTGCCAGCCGAAGTTCTTGCCGTGAAGGTTGATCATCTCCACGAGGTGGGCGTTGGTGAGGAGGGCCTTCGTGGGGATGCATCCCCAGTTCAGGCAGATGCCGCCGAGTTTATCCTTCTCGACGCAGAGGGTCTTCTTGCCGAGTTGAGCGCCGCGGATGGCGGCGGCGTAGCCGGCGGGCCCGCCGCCGATGACGAGGACGTCGTAGGCGTAAGCCATGAAAGTTCGTGGTCCGGTGGATGTGAGTCGCGGCGGGCGGAGAGCGTGTGGGCGGGCCGTCGCGGTGGCCGAGACGTTC
>JBFWRA010000720.1:0-3612 GCA_050249155.1 Isosphaeraceae bacterium
TCACCCCGGAGAGCCTTGAGTACCGCGTGATCGCCGACTGGATCGCGGCGGGGGCCCCGCCACCGTCGGCCGACGACCCCCGCGTCGTCTCTCTGCGGACCTTTCCCGAGGCCGTGCTCGCCAGGCCCGGTCAAACCCAGCGATTGATCGTTCAGGCGGTCTTTTCCAACGGGCGGATCGAGGACGTCACCGCCTGGGCCAAATTCAACAGCGCCGACGAGACCGTGGCCAAGGCGGACGACTCCGGTCAGGTAACCGTCACGGGTCACGGCGAGGCGTCGATCTCGGTCTGGTACGCCAGCCACGTTCAAAACGCGACGGTGACCTCCCCCTTCCCCAACGTGATCGACGCCCGGGTCTTTCGCGAGGCGGCTCGGAACAACCCGATCGACGAGAAGAACCTTGAGAAGCTCCAGGCCCTGAACGTTCCGCCGTCCCCGGACGCCGGCGACGCCGCGTTCCTGCGACGCGCCTACCTCGACGCGACCGGCACTCTGCCCTCCCCCGAGGTCGTCAAATCGTTTCTCGACGACGACGATCCGGATCGTCGAAAGAAGCTGATCGATCGGCTCCTCGAAAGCCCGGAATACGTTGACTACTGGGCGTACAAATGGTCCGACCTGTTCCTGGTCTCGTCCAACCGACTCCCCGCGCCCGCGATGTGGGCGTTCTCGCGATTCGTCAGGAAAGGCGTGGCCGAGAATCAGCCCTGGGACCAGTTCGCTCGCTCGATCGTCACGGCGTCGGGAAGCGCCCTCGAAAACGGCGCCGCGAATTTCTTCGTCTTGCACCGCGACCCGATCGACCTGACCGAGAGCGCCAGCATGGCCTTCCTCGGGCTTTCGTTGACCTGCGCTCGCTGCCACAACCACCCGATGGAGAAGTGGACGCAGGACCAGTATTATGGAATGGCCAGCCTCTTCTCCAGGGTTCGCCTGAAGGACGGTCCGGCCGCCGGTGACGTGGTCGTCGTTCCCGCCTCCGAAGGGGAGATTCGCCATCCCAGAACCGGCGAGGTCATGCCTCCCCAACCCCTGGACGGTCGGCCTGGTCGGCTCGACGATCCCGTCGACCGCCGCGCCGCGTTCGCCGATTGGCTCGCCGCCCCCGAGAATCCCTACTTCGCGAAAGCCGCGGTCAATCGGGTCTGGGCCAACTTCTTCGGCCAGGGCCTGGTCAACCCCGAGGACGACCTTCGGGCCACCAACCCCGCCAGCGACGAGGCCCTCCTCCGCTGGCTGGTCGACGACTTCCGCTCCCATCGGTTTGACGTCAAACATCTGATCCGAACCATCATGAACTCGGCGGTCTACGCGCGTTCCAGCGACCCCGTGCCGGGCAACGAGGCCGACTCGCGATTCCTGAGCCGATTCCCCGCGCGTCGGCTGCCGGCCGAGGTCATTCTCGACGCCATCGCCCGGGTGACCGACGTTCCGACGACCTTCCCAGGCTATCCCGCCGGTTGGCGGAGCCTCCAGCTTCCCGACTCGAAGGTGGAAAGCACGTTCCTGTCGTCATTCGGACGCCCCGAGCGACTGAACACGTGCTCTTGCGAACGATCGGATGAACCGTCGATGTCGCAGGCGCTTCACCTGGCCAACGGGGAGACGATCAACGAGAAGCTTCGGGCCGAATCCGGGGCGGTCGCCCGGATCGCGGCTTCGGGGGCCAGTGACGCCGAGGTCGTCGAGGGGCTGTTCCTCGCGGCCCTCGCGCGACGTCCGACCGAGGCCGAGCGATCTCGTCTTCTGGGAATGATGGCCGAGGCCGTCGCCGAGGTCTCCGACCCGAAGGCCGTCGCCCAGACGCGCCGGCAGGTGATCGAGGACCTCTACTGGGCGACCTTGACCAGCAACGAGTTCTTGTTCAATCATTGATTTTCGCTTCAAGTCACCTCACGTCACGACACGTCGGAGATCCCGCGATGCCGGTTCGAGCGTTCCTGGCCCTGGGGCTCGTCCTGTTCCTCCGCGGGCCTTGCCTGGCTGACGACGCCGCCCCCGCCCCCGCCCCCGCCCCACTGAGCTTCACCAGGGACGTCGCCCCGATCCTGGTGAGGAATTGCCTTGGGTGTCACGACGACGGGAAGGCCGAGGGCGGCCTGAGCATGGCGACGTTCGCCTCGTTGAGAAAGGGGGGGAAGGGGGTGGCGGAACTGATTCTGGAGCCGGGCGATCCCGACGCGAGCGAACTGGTCGTCTCCGTCCGCGCCGACGCCTCGCCACGGATGCCCTACAAGCTTCCGCCCCTCTCGGATCGCGACGTCAAGACGCTCGAACGTTGGATCGAACAGGGGGCGAAGTTCGACGGCCCCTCCGCGACCGAGACCGCCATCGCCTCGCTAGTCGACCCGCTCGCGGGACTCCCGAAGGTCGCCTTCAAAGGCGTTGTCTCGGCACCCGCCACCTCGGCGGTTTTTTCCCCGGACGGTCAACGGCTCGCCCTGGCCGTGGGGCGGGAGGTTCGGATCTTCGATCCCGCCACGGGACGGAGGCTCCAGACGCTCGACGACCATCCGGGGCCGATCACCACGGTTCGGTTCACGCCCAGCGGTGACACGCTCGTCGCCGCGGGGGGCAGGCCCGGCATGTTCGGGGCCTTCACCCTCTGGGATCAGAAATCGGGCGTGAAAATCGGAGAGTTCCGCAGCCACAGGGACACGATTCAGGGGGCGGACGTCTCGCCGGACGGCTCGACCCTGGCGACCGTGGGATACGACCGCGCCGTGATTCTCTGGGACCTTCCCCGGGTCGCTCCGCGCCTCTCCCTCCTCGACCACACCGACGCCGTCTTCGCGGTCGCCTTCTCCCCAGACGGCCGGAGGCTCGCCACCGCGGGGGCCGACCGGACGGTGAAGGTCTGGGACGTGGCCCGCGGCGCCAAGATCAGGTCGTTGGGGGACGCCACGTCCGAACTCTACGCGGTGGCCTTCTCGGCCGACGGAGCCACCGTGCTGGCCGGTGGCGTCGATCGCTCGATCAGGGCCTGGACCCTCCACGGCGACGACCTCGCACTCGATCGGTCGGTCTTCGCCCACGACGGGGCGGTGCTTCGCCTGGTCGTCTCCCGGGAGGGAAAGACGCTTGTTTCCTCGGGTGAGGATCGCGGCGTGAGGCTCTGGGAACTCCCAGGCCTTCGCCCCCTTTCCGCGCTCGGGATTCAGTCCGACTGGCCTCAGGCGATCGCCCTCAGCCCGGATGGCGAACTCCTGGCGGTCGGTCGACACGACGGTTCCCTCGACCTCTTCGACTCGGCGTCGGGAAAGCGGGTCTCTGAAGTCGTGAAGGCGGAGGCGAAGCCGGCGACGGCTCCCGAGCCTCCCGCGCTGGTCCGCGACGCGGCGCTGAACCCGCCCACTCCTCGGGGGGCCGCCAGGGGCTCGAAGGTGCGAGTGACCCTCGGCGGTCGGGGCGTCGGCGCGGCCACCGAGGTCCTGTTGCCGGAACCCGGCCTCACCGCGACCATCGTTCCGAAGGCCAAGCCAAACCCCGACAGCCTCGAAATCGATCTCGAAGTCGCCAGCGACGCTCGGGTCGGGCTTCACAGGTTCTCGCTGGTCACTCCCCTGGGCGTGCCCGCGTTTCAGTCCTTCCTGGTCACCGCTCACCCGCT
>JBFWRA010000721.1:0-3611 GCA_050249155.1 Isosphaeraceae bacterium
GGCATGGACCTCGTCCGAAACCTTTACGAAGCCAGGCCGGTGACGCCCGCCTCCGGGCTCGTCAAGGTGCTCGCCGGGTTGATCGGGAAGTAAAGTCACTCGTCGCGGAGGATCGGCGAGGGCCGATCCTCCGCATCGCTTCGCGCGGGAGAGGGATCTCCCCGCCACCGTCCGCCCGCCCCAAAGCGCCGGGGCCGTTCTGAAAGGAGTCCGAACGCCATGGCCCGGTCCTCGCCCTGGTCCTCGATCGGCCTGTTCCGATGGCCGGTCTCACCAGGCACCCTCCGCCTGGCCTCGTTCGCGACGGCCCTGCTCGCCGGCCTTGGTTCCGGCTGCGGGGTCGTCCCTCGTTCGAAGCTCGACGAGTGCCACCGCCTCTCTCAGACGCTTCGTTCCGAGAACGGCCGCCTGAAAGACGCGACGATGGCCTTGCGCTCTCGAAACCAGGACCTCAGCGAGCGCGCCGTCGATGACGCCCGACGCCTCACCGCCCAGGACGAGGCCCTTCAACGCCTGGAAAAGAGCGTGATCGCGTATCAGTCCGAACGCGACGCGCTGGCCGCGGCGTTCAACGAGTTGAAGCGGCAGGTTCGCCTCTCCGCCAACCCCCGTCCCGACGCGCGAGAGGCGACCTCGGCGACCTTCGAGCCGTCCGGATTGACTCCGGTCATGGAGGTGGAGAACCCCTTCGAGTCCGGGCCGCTTCAGACCCTCGCCGCGTCTCGAGAAAACCAGGGATGGACCTTCGACCCGGAAACTCAGACCCTCTTCGTCCCCGCCGACGCCCTCTTCGAACCCGGAACCGCCAGGGTGAGCCCGGAGGCGGCGACCACGCTCTCCACCATGGCCGACGTCCTGAAACGAACCCTGCGTGAGGGAGAGGGGGTCGATCTGATCGGCCGCGCCGCGCCCGGGGATCAAGACGTGCGACGCGCCAGCCTCGCCAGCGAGGGAGAGGGAGCACTCCCCGAACCGTCGTCGGAGGCGGCCCGACGGTATCTCGGAGCCTCGCGCGCGGCGATCGTCCGCGACCAGCTTCTGGGGGCGGGAGGCTTCGAGCCGGAACGCGTCCGGATGTCCCCGCCTCCCACGTCGCCCGACCCGGGTCAAGCGGGGATTCAACTCCGCCTGATCCCCCTTGGGCCCGTTCCAGAGTCGTGACGGAGCGTCGTCCCCGCCCCGCCGCTTCCGCTCATCTGCCGGCGCGGCGCTTCACCGCCGCGGTGATCGAAGCGCGCTGGGATGATTCCCCGTTCCCGGAATCGCCACGACGCGTCCGCCGCGCTCGATCCCCAGCCTGACGAACGCCACGAACGAGGCCGAAATCCAACGAGGACGCGGCGCGTCCGCGATTCCCATTCGTTCGTCTTTGTTTTTTCTTGACAGGCGATGGGGACGCTCGTACGCTCCGACATGTCGGGATCTGTGGATCGCGGCGAGTACGCGTCCCAACGTGCCCCTCCTCTCCCTTCTCGGATCGACGATCGATCGGCACGTCCCGGATCGGATCAGCCGCGAACGGCCAAGGCTAAAAACAACACGACCCTGTCGTCGACTCGCTTCGCACGGTCTCGCGCGAGGGGTTTCCCATGCGTCGCATCATGATGCGGATGGTCGTCGTCCCTCTGTTCGTCCTGGGGTCGGGAGCCGTTCTCCATCCCGCCAGGGCGGACGTGGAAGTCTTTCTCAGGGTGGGAATCGCGCCGGCGGTCCAGCCGGGGCTCTACCATTACATCTTCGTGCTGTCCCTCGACAACCCGACCGGAACCTGGGTGCCCGGTCAGGGTTACGGCGGGATCGTCTTTGGCGACGTCCCCGCGGCGGGGGCCCCCAGCCCCATCGCCGACTTCACGCTCGACCCTGGGGTGACCCCGATCGGACCCTGGAACGGACTTGGACTGGCCAGCGGCGCGCACAACGGGCCGACCCTCACGCCGGTGGTCGATGGCGGGCTCAACCCGGTGATCTGGACCCCGGCGTTCGTCGGGGATTCCCTGACCTGGTCCGGCACCAGTCAGTTCTCCAACCCGCTCTGCGACCTGACGTTCAGCACCCTGTTCACCACGGGTGGGGCGACCCCCGCCCATTTCAAGACGATCCTATGCGTGCCGGAGCCAGGACCGCTGACTCTGGCGGGTGTCGCCACACCCATCGCGCTGGCCGCCGTCTGGCGATCGCGCCGTCACCGAATCACGTCACGAGAAAACATCATGTGAACAAACGATCGTCGGGCGGCGACGCCCGACCACGGAGGCGGTCGACATGAACGCCAGTCGGGCGGGTGGTTCGAACACCGGGCGCGCGGGGTTCGCGGCGCGCCGGTCCAGGATTCGGCGAGGCGTGGGCGTCGAGCCCCTGGAGGCGCGAACGCTCCTCACGACGATCCCGGTGTTTCAATCGTACGACGAGGCCGGTTTTGGCGGCGACCTTCCCGAGCTTGGAGGGATGGGCGCGACGGCGGAAACCGCTCCGCTGCTCGAAACCAGTCCGATGAGGCTGACCCGGGTCACCGGCGACCTCGCGGCGTTCGACCGCGGCGACGTCGTTCGGATCGCGTTGGAGGCGGGTCAGATCGTGACCGCGCGGGCGTCGGCGACGCGATCGAGCGCCACGCCGTTCGCCCTTCGGCTGGCCGACGCCTCGGGAACCACGCTGGCCTCGACCGACGGCTCGGCGGCGGAACGTGAGACCCTCGGCAAGGACGCCGCGCCCGCGCTGACCTTCCGCGCGCCGATCGAGGGGGTCTACCTCGTGAGTCTCGCCGGGATCGACCTGGCGGGGCCCGTCCACCGATCGTACGCGCTGGAGATCCGTCCCATCGGCCTGAATCGCGACGCGATCGGTTCGAACGCCAGGGAGCTACTCGGCGTTCCGAACGATCCGGCGACCCCGGAGTCCTTCCAGGCGGGGGGGTCCGGCCCAGGACTCGCCAACGTCGGCGCGGGGATCACGGGCTTCCTCGGCCCGACGGGGAGACTGAATCTCGTCGGCCCGACCGGTTACGGGTTCGAGTTGACGGGCAACTGGGTCCAGGTCACCACCCCGATCGGGGGGGGCCAGTCCACGATCACCTTCTTCGCCACCGCGGGGCTGGGAATCGTCACCCCGATCGGCGTCCTGGGCATGCCGCTGCCCGCGGGGGGCTCGATCGTGTTGACGACCCTCCCCAACGCCAACGCGGGCGCGTTCGGCGAGATTGATCAGACGCGGATCTTCACGGGCCTGGCCTGGCTGGACGCCATCACCCAGAACATGACCACCCACTTCGGGTCCACGTACGTCCTGCCCGACGGTTCGGGCTCGGTCGACTTCCTGAACGGCTTCGACGTCGGCCTGGCCCTGGGCTCCACCATCAATAGCTCCATCGACGCCAACGCGCCCTTGAATCCAAACGTCCCGTACCTCTACGTGGTCTTCGCGGTCGGGGCCTCGGCCAGCTTCGGCAACTTCTCGGTCTCGGCGGGCGTTGGAGGTGGCCAGTTCAAATTCACGGCCTACGTCGACCCGGCCGACCCGGTCGCCGACGGTGGACTGTCCACGCCCGCGATCGTCCCGGGGTTATCCAGGTTGGGGGTCGGTGCCTCGCGGAACGGCCGGAGTCCCTTCACCCC
>JBFWRA010000722.1:0-3604 GCA_050249155.1 Isosphaeraceae bacterium
GTCGATCCTGGTCCAGGGGCGCGGTTTCTCGGACGACCAGGCCGTCTGGTTTTCCGGGGCCGGTCTCCAGGTCGGATCGACTCGTCTCACGCCGGAAGGGCTCCAGATTCCATTCACAGTGGACGCGAACGCCGCCGAGGGATATCGGTCGCTGAGGGTTCTTGGGCCTGGGGGTTGGTCCAACGCCTTGCGGATTCGCGTCGACCACCTTGTCGGCCTTCCGGAGCGGGAACCGAACGAAGGGAACGGGGATGCGACCCCCTTGACTCCAGAGTCGGCCGTCGAAGCGGAACTCGGTGAAGCCGACGTCGATGAGTTCCCGGTCCGAGGCGATCCGGGCGCGACGCTAACCGTGGAGGTCGAATCGCGAAGGCTGGGAGTGTCGATCAGTCCAGCGCTCTCCTTGACGGACGCCCAGGGTCGGCCGATTCGGCCCAAGGCCGCGCGACTGGGCCTCGACGGCGATCCTCGGATCATGATGACGGTCCCGGGCGACGGCCATTTCCGAATCCAGGTTCGCGACCTGCTTTATCGCGGTGGAGCGGGCGTCGCTTATCGACTTCGAGTGACGACGGATCGTTATCCCACAGGTCTTTTCCCTCTGGGGGGCCCGGCCGGTTCGAGCCTCAGGGTCCAGGCGCTCGGAGGGAACCTCGGTGATCCCCAGGAATTCACGGCGCGACTTCCAACCGAACCGGGCTGGACCATCGCCGTCGAGGAATTCTCGGGACCCACAGGAAGGTCGCTCACGTCCCATCGCCTCGTCGCGGGCGATCTCCCGGAGCTTCGCGAGGGGCGGGCGGTCTCGACGGAGGTGCGATCGGAGCCCTTCATCTGGAACGGGAGGATCGACGTCCCGGGGGAAATCGACCGACTCCGGGTTCGTGTCGTCGCGGGGGTTCCGCTGAGTCTCCAGGTCGAGGCCGCGGTCCTCGGCTCCTGGCTCGATTCCGTGCTCGAAGTCCGCGATGAACGAGGGGTTCTCCTCGCCGAGAACGATGACGCGCCCTCGCTTCTCGCCTCCCCGGATCGGATCGGCCAACCCACTCCCGATAGCCGGATCGACTGGACTCCGGAGCGTGACGGAGTCGTCACTCTGGAATTGACCGACCGAGCCAGCCGTGGAGGACCGGAATTCGCGTATCGACTGCGCGTCGGGCCGCGGCGCGACGACTTCGCGATCGTTCTTCTTCCCTCCCCGACGACGATGGGAATCTCGGACCGATCGAGCTGGCAAGGGGCGTTCAACCTCCCAAGGGGAACGACGACGCGCATCCCGTTCCGAGTGATCGCGGAGGGGAAACTTGGCCCCGTGACCGTTCTGGCCGAGGGACTGCCGGACGGCGTCGTCTGCCCGCCGGTCGTTCTGTCGCCGCCACCCTCGAACCTCGGGGCGCGGTCAACCTTTCGGGAGGCGATGGGAGTCCTGCGTCTGGAAGCGAGCGCGTCCGCGCCCGGCTCCGCGGCCGCGGATCGACTCCGATTCGTGGGCGAGGCGCGATCGGGAGGGAACACCTGGCTGAGACGACACGCGGAGGCCTCGGTCCCATTTCCGGATCGATCCCTGGCGGAACCGATCCGCGCGGTCCAGTCCCGCCAGGCGTCGTTTCCCGTCGCGGTCGTTCCCTTGAACGCCATCGCGATAGATTCCACGAAGGAAGTCTCGACTCCCTGACACGATGTGGAAGAGATGCCGATCGTGGCGATTGGGATCGTCACTCAGTCCTAGACGATTCCAGGGGCCACGCCCACCTCGGGGAGACCTCTCCCTGGAGAACCGCGAAAGCGAACCTCGGGGCCTGCCGAAATTTATGATGTGAATCCCCCGAATACGGGGATCCTCCCGGGCGTCAGTGGTCGTCAGGGGGAACTCGGGTCGTCGGGATCTCCAACGGCTTCGAGTCGACGTGGGAAACCGGGCCAGGGAGGGCCACCCGATTCGGGGGCCCAGAGCGGCCCCGTCCAGAAAGGTCCAACGCGATGAACTGGCGACACCTCAGCCTGGTCCGGGCCTTGTCGGTCACGGGCCTCCTTGTCATGGCCCTGGCGAGTCCCTCGGCGACCCGGGCCGACTCGGACGAATCGAACCCTCGGCCGGACGTGGTCGCGACCGAGACCGTCTCGATCCTCGACGCTCGCAAGGCGGGCGACCTCTCCGTCACGGTGCGTGGGGCGGGCCAACGGCAAGTCAAAATGACACTCAAGAATGAGTCGGACCGACGACTCCAGGTCGTCCTGCCTCCCGGCCTGGTCGCGTCGAGCGTCGCCGGGCAGCCTGGCGGCGGTGGCGGCTTCCAGAGCATGGGACTGGGCTCGGTCTCGAATCGTCCCGGAAGCTTCGGCGCGTTCCGCGCGGCGAGCCGGCCCGAATCGGGCGCGTTCCAGTCGGTGGGCGTCGCGCCAAACGAAGCCAACGCGCTGGTGGTCCCCGCCGGCCAGAGCGTCGAGCTTCCGATCACCGCGGTCTGTCTGAACTACGGCGTCGCGACGCCGACTCCCCGGGATACTTTTGAGCTGGTCACCGTTCAGGATTACACCACGGACCCCCGCGTTCGAAAGGCCCTGATCTCGCTGGCGACCTACGGGTCGAGCCACGGAGTCGCCCAGGCCGCGATGTGGAGGGTCTGCAACGACGTTCCCTTCCCGGTGATGGCCAGGCAGGCGGCGAAGTTCATGAACAGCCACGAGGTCGCGCTCGCCGCGCGGTTCGTCGAGGTCCTGGATTCCTCCGCCGGGGAGGAACTCGTGGACCCCGCCTATCTTCAGGACGGACGATTGTTCGTCAGGGTGATCGGAGACGGGGCCCTGGCGGACGACGCGGCCCGACTCGCCGGTGAGGTGGACGGCCTGCACATGCTCGGCCTGCCCGTCCGGAGCGGCGAGGAGGCGCGCGTGGCCTCGCCCGCGATGCGGATCAACGTCGTCCTGACCGGGAGCGACGCCGGGGAGACCCGGGGCCGAATCCTCCTCGAACGAGCCGACGCTTCCGGTCAGTGGGCCCCGCTGGGCAAGACCAGCTTCGTGGAGACCTCGACCGTCTCGGTGCTCGATGGCGCGGGACTGGCCCGAGCCGTCGAGCGAGCGGTCGCTTCCACTTACGTGAACGTGAAGCCCTCCAGGAAGGACGTGGGCCTGACCACGTTCCGAGTTGAGAACCGGCTCCCGTTCACGATTGGTAAACTGATCGTCCGAGCGGGGACCTCCACCGGTGCGCCGACGGTGGAAGTCAACGGCCTCGGAGTGGCTCCCGCCCGAATCGGGGTCTTCCAGGTCGCCGCGCCGACGGTCCTCGTGGAAGGGATCGAGTTCAACGGGCTGTGAGCCAACGGCCGCCGACCCAGGGTTTCCCCACGGAGAACGCACCCGGTTTCGGGTGCGTTCTTTGAGTTGGTTAGGGCGAGGGACCGACCGGCCGGCTTCCACCGGTTCGCCAGGCTTGTCTCGGCGGGCTGGACTCCGATACTATAAAGTGCCGTCGCAAGGTTTTGGGGTGAGTGGACCGCGCCACGACGGGCCTTCGGGGTGTCTTACGCGATGACCAGGGAACGCCGCCGGGTTCATTACGCCGGCCACGTTCAGGGCGTGGGTTTTCGCGCGACGACGC
>JBFWRA010000723.1:0-3595 GCA_050249155.1 Isosphaeraceae bacterium
CATCCTTTGGCTTGGCGGTCAGGCCAAAGCCCTTCAGGTCCAGGGCGTAGACGCGGTATCGGCCCGCCAGCGCCTCGATCGTCCCGCGCCAGGTGTAGGTGGACGCGCCAAACCCGTGGATCAGAACGACGTGGGGCCCCGTGTTCCCCTTCGCGATGAAGTGGGTTTTCACCGTTCCCACCATCACGAATTCCTCGGGGGGGGCGAAGTCCTCGATCCTGGCGAGCTTCGGCGGTCCCGCGGGCGGTGGGGGAGCCTGCGCCATCGCGGCCCGAGGGGCGAGCAGGCCCAGCGCCGCGACCAGCGTCCCCAGCCAACGGTTTCTTCGACCTCGATCACATTCTGGCATCGTCACGGGCCGCCTCGCGACGGTCGGGGCTCCTGGGTTCGTTTGGCGAACGCCACTTCACGCGGAGGGGCGTGTTCGAGGTCGTTCCACCAGGGGATTCGACGTCAGTTTACGGTCCTCCTGTGAAGATTGTGTGAGGAGGGCGGAAAGCTTCCCAAAAACGTCGAGAAACGGCGGGGTGACGGGCGGCTCCGAGGGTGCTCAGCGGTCGGCCGGCTCGGGGTCGTCTCGCGAAGGTTCCCAGGGGGCGGAGGCGGGGTCGACGCGCCTCGGAAAACGAACGGTGAACGTCGATCCTTGCCCGACCCGGCTCTCCACGGCGATCTGGCCGCCGATCGATTGGACGAGGTGCTTGACGATCGAGAGGCCCAGCCCGGTCCCCCCGAGTTCCCGGCTCCTCGCCTTGTCCACGCGATAAAACCGCTCGAAGACCCTGGGGAGGTCGTCGCGAGGGATTCCGACGCCCGTGTCGGTCACCTCCACCGCGACGTGGTCGGTCTCGACGGAGCAGGAGAGCCGGACCGAACCACCTTCGGGGGTGTATTTTAGGGCGTTGTCGATGAGGTTGTCAAAGATCTGTCGAACCGCTTCCTCATCGGCGAGGACCGTGAGCGTCTCGTCCAGCGGCGTCAGATCGACGCGCAGGTCCAGCCGCTTCGACTCGGCGCGGTCCCGGTGGGCTTCCCCACAGGCTCGCAGGACCGGGGCGAGTTCCAATGGACCGTGCTCGAAGGGTTGATGCCCCGATTCGAGTTTGGCCAGACTGAGCAGGTCGAGGATGAGCTGGTTCAGACGCTCGGCCTGCTCCTCGATTCGATGGAGGAAGCGCACGTTGACCGACTCGTCGCGCAGCGCCCAGTCGAGGAGAGTCTCGGTGTAAGCCTGGATCGAGGCGAGAGGGGTCTTGAGCTCGTGGGAGACGTTGGCCACGAAATCCTGCCGCATCCGTTCCAGCCGCCGCAGTTCGGTCACGTCATGGAAGACCAGCACCGCGCCGGTCGGCGGTGAGCCGGCCAGCGGCCTGCCGTGGACCGAGAGGCTCCTCGCCTGCGCCCGAAACGTGGGGTCGCGCCCCTCCAGGATGATCTCGGTCCGGTACGGCCCTTGGCCGGCGAGAGTCGCCTCGACGGCTTCCTGGACCCGCGGGCTGCGAATCAACTCCGGGACGGTCCGATTCGTCGATGAGGGGCCCAGACCAAAAAGCGCGTCGGCGCTGGCGTTGGCGAAGAGAAGTCGCCGGCGCGAGTCGATCGCGATCACCCCCTCGGCCATCCCGCTGAGCACCGCGCGGAGTTGCTGGCGGTCCCGCTCAAGCTCCGCGATCCGGGCTTCCAGGCGAGGGGCGACGTCGTTGAATTCCCGAGCCAGCCGACCCACCGGGCCGATCACGTCGGCCTGCACGGGAATTCGCGATCGGCCCTCCGCCAGCGCCTCGATTCCTCGCCGAATCTCCTCGATCGCCCAGGCCCAGCGCCATCCCACGATTCCGGCGATCGCCAGCCCGAGAATCGCCCCGACCAGTGACAAACCCATGCGACGGTCCCGAGGCACCCGGAATCCTGGACGATACCGAAGTATCGGTGGACCCCGCTTCAGCCGTCAAGCCGCCATGCGCCGCGCTCAGGAGGATTGCGAAGTCGAGGATCGAGCCGAGTTCTCCGGCATGGGTGCCCGGGTCCAAGCGAAGCGGGGCCCGGTTTCCCCGGCGATTCCGGGCCCCGCTTCGCCTGGACCCGGGCACCCGAAACCCCAGCCTCTCAAACGCGTACAACTTTGCAATCCACCTGGCGCCGCGCTCCGTGGCGATCTGGAGTTCTCGGTCGCGTCGGCGGGCTATCGCGCGGAGTTGCCGCAGAGAGTGCACTCGGCGATCTTCGGGTAGCGCTCCAGCGCCTCGCGCAACGTCATGCTCTCGGCGTTCGTCTCGCCACGCCTCACCGCGCCGCATCGCGTGGTGTGATACCGGTCATGGCTCTTGAAGACCATGACCAATCGCGAGAGGTCGGCCGTCGGGCGGCTCGGCGGCACCGAGGACCAGCTCTCCTCGTCGCCACCAGCGTCCCGGGCCGCTCGCGGTTCCGGCACGGCCTGGGCCAGCGGCGGCTGACCAGGCGTCGCCCCGGGTTCGTCCCGCCCAGAGTTTCGGTCCGACGACACGAGGACGCTCATGGCGGTCAGCCCGACGCCCAGGATCAAGGCCGCGCCGATCCCGAGCAAGATGTTCGTCAACGTCTTCGAGACGGGCTCCACCCCCTGGCTCCGGATCCATTGGTCGAGATCCTGGCAAAGCGATTTGGCGTTCGGGTAACGCAGGGCCGCGTCGCTGGCCAGGGCCTTCATGCAGATCTGTTCCAGCGCGACGGGAACCTCGCGATTGACCGCGCGGGGAGGGGTGATCGGCTGCGGCTTGGCGTCGGTTTTCCGCCAGGCGGGCAAGCCGTCGATCGTCTCCATGGCGCGCTTGCCCGTGAGCATCTCGTAGAAGATCAGGCCGAGGCTGTAAAGGTCGCTGCGGGCGTCGGCGACCCGGCTCTGACCCGCGGCCTGTTCGGGAGGCATGTAGTTGGGCGTTCCAATGATCGCGCCGTCGCGCGTCAGGTCGGAGTCGCGGTCGGCCCGGCGGGCCAGACCGAAGTCGATCAGGCGAGGATTGCCGTTGCCGTCGATGACCACGTTGGCCGGCTTCAGGTCGCGATGATAGACGCTGCGACGGTGGGAATGCCGCAAGGCGTCGGCCAGGGCCCGAATGATCCGCGCCGAGGTCAGAAAATCCAGCCGCTTCCCCTCCGAGAGAATCCTGGCCAGCGTCCTGCCTTTGACGAGTTTGTAGGCCACCCAGTAATGCTTGCCGTCGCATCCGGAGTCGTGAACCTCGACGATGTTCGGGTGACTCAGCGCGGCGACGGCGCGCGCCTCCCGGAAAAACCGTTGCTTCATCCGGTCGTCCGGATCCTCCAGCTTCAAAACCTTCAGCGCCACGGTCCGGTCCAGGCGAGGGTCGTACGCCTTGTAGACCCGGCCGAATCCACCGTCCCCCAGCACGTCGCGGAGCAGAAATCGGTCGATTTTCCCGAGCGTCCCCGTGGTCCAGGTCTCGGTGATGGGTGATTCCCCCTGGGCGACCGCACCCGATCCCATGCTCGAAAACTCCCCGGTCGGTCCCGGGGGCACGAAGCCCGACGTCGGGGTCTCCAGCTCGCTCAGAGCGCTGTCGATCGTCTTGCCACACGAGGGACAGACCGTCGG
>JBFWRA010000724.1:0-3592 GCA_050249155.1 Isosphaeraceae bacterium
TCCTCAGCCCCGGCGGCACGCGGCTGGCGTGCCTGGCCGCGGCGAGTTGGTCCTTCGACGTCGCCTCCGACCGGCTCGACGCGCTCGCCGGCGTGCGGATCGACGGCGAGACGATCCGCCGCCACGTCCATCGGGCCGCCGGGGCGATCCGGCGTCGGCGAGAGGAGGCCCCGCCCGCGGCCTTGGCCGAGGCCGGCGGCGACGTCGAGTTCCTCACCGACGGCGTGATGGTCCCCGGCCGCGGCGGCTGGCGCGAGCTGAAGATGGCGACCTTCCAGGCCCGCCGGCGCGGCGAACCGGCCGAGGTGGCCGAGTGGGCCGACCGCGCCCTGCCGGCACCGACGGCCTCGGTCGCCTACGCGACGGTCGCCGACAGCGAGGCGTTCTCGGCCAGGTGGCGGCCCTGGGCGAAGGGGCTGGGAGTCGACCCCGACGCCGCGCTGACGGTCCTGGCCGACGGGGCGGCCTGGATCTGGACGGCGGCCGGGGCGCGATTTCCCGGGGCGGCCCAGGTGCTGGACATCTTCCACGCCTCGCACCACGTCGCCGCCGCGGCCGCCGGCCTCCACGGCGAAGGGACCGACGAGGCGGCCGACTGGCTGGGCCGCGGCCGAGCCGCCCTGCTGGCCGACGGCTGGCCGGGGCTGTTGGACCACGTCGGCGCCACGCCGGCGGCGGGCCGGACGGCGGCCGGCCAGGCGGCGCTGGACGAGATGATCGCCTACTTCGCCAAGCACACCGACCGGCTCGGCTACTTCGGCCGCCTCCAGTCCGGCCGCTCCATCGGCAGCGGCGCGGTGGAGGGGTTGGCGCGACGGATGGGTCGGCGACTGAAGACGCCGGGCCGGGGATGGCGCGTCGAGCACTTGGACGGGATGGCGGCGCTGGTCGCGACGATCGACACCCCCGAGTGGGAAAGCCTCTGGGTCAGACTCGCCGCCTAACCTCCAGGATCGAGAGCTACACCCGGCGACCCGGCCCGGCGCGTTGGCCATCGTCGAGGCGGCACGTTACCATGTCGCCTTCGCTTCCAACGGCTTCCCAAAAACGACGTTTCGTGACGAGAGGATCCGCGATGGAGAACTCGCTCAACCGCCGGACGTTCCTGAGCGTGAGCGCCTCGGTCGGACTTGGGGCCACCGCTCTTGGCGCGGCGCCCCCTCGCCCGGTCGGTCCCCGGAAACCGGTCGTGGTCTCCAGCGCCAACGGCCTGAAGACGGTCGAAAAAGCCATGGAATTGATGCGCGCCGGCGTCGATCCGCTGGACGCGGCGATCGAAGGGGTCGCCATCGTGGAGGCCGACCCCACCGACCACTCCGTCGGCTATGGCGGCATTCCCAACGAGGAGGGTGTCGTCGAACTCGACGCGGCGGTGATGCATGGACCCACCCACGGCGGTGGCGCGGTGGCTTCGCTCCGCAACGTCATGCACCCCGCGGCGGTCGCGCGACTCGTGATGAAGCGGACCGACCACTGCCTGCTCGTCGGCGAGGGCGCTCTGAAATTCGCCAGGGCCCACGGGATTCCCGAGATCAACCTGCTTACCGAGGAAGCCCGGCAGATCTGGCTCCACTGGAAGGAAACCAATGGGAAAGAGTCGGACTGGATCGCGCCTCCCGACGAAGAACTCTCCCCCGCGGTTCGTCAATTCTTCGGCATCCGTGAACACGGCACGATCCATTGCTCCGCCCTGGACACGCACGGGAACCTTGGCTGCGTGACGACGACCTCCGGCCTTTACTACAAGATTCCGGGTCGCGTTGGCGATTCGCCCGTTCTGGGCGCGGGTCTCTGGCTTGATAACGAGGTCGGCTCGGCGGGATCGACCGGACGCGGTGAGGCGAACCTCCTGAACCTTTCCAGCCACACGATCGTCGAGGGCCTACGCCGCGGCCTTCATCCCAAGGACGCCGCGCTGGAGGCCTGCAAGCGGATCGCGGCCACGAACCACAATCCCCGACTTCGCGACGCGAAAGGTCGTCCAAACTTTGACGTGAAGTTCTATTGCGTCGATAAGGAAGGTCGGTTCGGCGGAGCGAGCCTCTTCGCCGGTGCCAAAATGGCGGTCCACGACGGCGAGTCCGCCCGACTGGTCGACTGCGCGCCCCTGTTCAACGAACCGTCCCCAGGTTGACGTCCCCCTCCCTCCACCGCGCGTCGCGCTCCGGACGATCACGACGCGCGGTCGAAGACGGCGACGCTCCGTCGGCCTTTCCGTTCGCTTGAAATCGAAAACCTGATGAGATTCCCCTTGCGTCGGTCGCCTGGACCGCGCACAATCTACTGAACAAAATGTCAGACACCCGGCGGGGCCGGAGTCGACGCGCGAGACGAGGAGGGGCCAGGGTCGTGATCACGCAAATCCGGGGAGTGCTCCGAAGCGTCGGCGAGGAGGAATTGACGCTCACCATCGACCCGGTCGAGGTGGCGGTGATGATTCCGGAGCACACCCGCAGGCAGCTCCAGGGCCGCGTGGGGGAGAGCGTTTCGCTTCACACCCTCTTCTTCATCGAGGGGGGGCAGATGGGTTCGCGGATGACTCCGCGACTGGTCGGTTTCCTCTCGTCGATTGATCGAGAGTTCTTTGACATCTTTTGCTCGGTCGACGGAGTGGGGGATCGCAAGGCGCTCCGATCCATGGTGATGCCAGTCAGGGACCTGGCCAGGACCATCCAGGACCAGGACACCCGGATGCTGGCGACGCTACCCGGGATCGGAGAGGCGACCGCCGAGCGGATCGTCGCGAAACTCAGGAGAAAGGTCGGCAAGTTCGCGTTGATCGTGGGTCCGGCCGGATCGTCGGGGAAGGGGGCGCAGGCACCGGTGGAGGCCAACGGCGAGGCGGAGCACGCCGAGCCCGACGTGATCCGCGACACCTACGCGGCCTTGATCTCGGTCGGCCATACCGAGAGCCAGGCCAGGCAGGCGATCGACCGGGTTCTCGCCGGAAAAAAGAAGTTCAAGAGCGTGGCCGACATGATCGATGCGATTTATCAGCAAAACCGTTGAATGGGCCGGACTTTGGCGTCGGGTGGAAGTCACCTGGTCAATTTCCAGGAGAGACATGGGCCGAAGTGGCTGGGGGTCTCGGTACGCCGAGACCCCGGGCTTTGGGCGGTTTCGCCGGGGTCTCGGCGTACCGAGACCCAGACACCTCCTCTGAAGATTCGACCAGGTACTTCTTGCGCGACTCCTTACCGTGAGCCGAGGGTCAGGCGATGAGCATCCGTGAGTCGAAGATCAAGGGAAACCCCGACGACCCGGGTCCGGAACCGACCCCTCGGATGGTGGAGCGGCAACCCGTCGTCGATCCGGTGGAGGAGAAGCTACGACCCCAGCGACTCGACGAGGTGGTCGGCCAGCGGAAGGTGGCCCAGCGCCTGGCGATCGCCCTCTCGGCGGCAAAGAAACGAAACGAGCCCCTGCCCCATATCCTCTTCGATGGGCCACCAGGGCTCGGCAAGACGACCTTCGCCACGGTGCTCCATAACGAGCTTGGGGTGGAGTTGAGCACGACCAGCGGCCCGGCGCTGGACAAGAAGATGGACGTCATGCCCTATCTGACCAACGCGGCCGAGGGCTCCATCCTCTT
>JBFWRA010000725.1:0-3591 GCA_050249155.1 Isosphaeraceae bacterium
GACGAGGCCGCCGACCGACTCCGCCGCGAGGCCGACCGCGTCGCGGCCCGCGCTCGACTCCTGGCGGAGCGTTCCCGGCTGGCCGAACTCCGCGAGGCCCTGGACTCCCAGACCGGTTCCTTGAAATCGACTCGTGAACGCCTGAATCGACAATGGATGGATCTCTGGTCGGCGATTGGGATCTCACGCCCCGGCGCGCCCCGCGCGATGCTCGCCTGGCTCCGCGAACACGCCGAACTGGCGCGGCGGGCCAGGGATTTACGAGAGGCCAGGGGGAACCTCGCTCGGCTGGAGGCGAAGGCCGAAACGCTCCGAGATACGCTGGCCGCGGCCCTGGAAACCGCGGGTGAGCCCGCGGGCGGCCCGGAAGAATCATTCACCGAGCGACGGGAACGAGCGGAAGAGGCGCTCACCCTGGCCAGCACCGTCGCCGTCGAGCGGGCCAGGCTGCTGGCGGAACGCGACCGCCTGGACGCGGAGCGCCCCGCGCTGGAGCGAGCGGTGGAGGCCGCCGCCGCTCAACACGACGTCTGGCAAACGCGTTGGGCCGTCGCGATGGCCAGGTTTGGCCTTCCCACCGACGCGTCCCCCGCCTCACTCAACGCCCTGCTGGCCCAATCGGCCGAACTGTTCGAACGGATCGAGCAGGCCCGCGCGCATCGCCGACAGTCCGAGGTCCTCTCCGAGGAATCCTCACGGTTCACGTCGGAAGTGCGGGCGCTGGTGGCTCGGGTCGCCCCCGACCTTCTCGGCCCGGCGACTCCCACCGGAGCCTGGCCGTCGCAACCCTGGGGGTTCGACGACCCCGGGCTGGCCCGCTCCGCCACCGCCTCGACGGTCTTCCTTCCCGAGGCCGAGACCTCATCGAACCCCTCGACCGAGAACGACTCCCTGACGCCCGCCGACGCCGCGAACCTGGTCAGGGAACTTTCCGAACGACTCCGGAAAGCGCGGGCCGCCCGCCAGTCGTTCGAGCACCTGACCCAGGCCCTGGAGGAGAAGCGGAACGAATCACACGCGGCGAAGGCCGAGGTCCGTTCCCTCCACGACGTCCTGGCCGACCTCCGCCGCGAGGCCCGACTCGCCGACGTGGATGACGACGACGGCGGCGAGGACCGCCTGGAAGAAGCCGCCACGAACGACCGCCGACGCGCCGAACTCGAAGCCCAACGCGAGCGGGACGACGAGGCGATTCGCAAACTCGCCGCGGGCATGCCCCTGGAAGCGTTCGCGGCCGAGGTCGCCGGGGTCGACCCCGATTCCCTGGGCCCCCGGATCGCCCGGCTCACCCAACGAATCGGCGAACTCCAGCGCGACGCCGAGGAGGTGAACCAGGCGATCGGTCGCGAGACGTCCGAACTGGCCAGGATGAAGGGAGGCTCGGACGCCGCGGAGATCTGCCAGAACGCCGAGAACCTTCGCGCCAAGGTCAAGGCCGATGTCGAGCAGTACACTCGGCTTCGCCTGGCCATGGCCGTGCTGAGGGCGGGCGTGGAGCGATACCGGAAGAAGGCGCAGGGACCCGTCCTCGCCCGCGCCTCGGCCACGTTCGCCAGGCTCACACTGGGCTCGTTCCACGAACTCACGATCGAGTACGACGATCGCGACGAGCCCGTGCTGAGAGCCACGCGCCCCGGTGGCGAACCGCTGGGGGTCGACGCGATGAGCCTGGGCACCGCCGACCAACTTTACCTGGCGCTACGGCTCGCCACGCTGGATGCCTTCCTCGACCGCCACGAGCCCCTTCCCCTGATCGCGGACGACGTCCTGATCCAGTTCGACGACGCCCGGGCCGCCGCCACGCTGGAAGTCCTGGCCGAATTCGCGGAGCGAACGCAGGTCCTTCTGTTCACCCATCACGAACATTTGATTGAACTGGCCAGGGCCCGCCTGGCCCCAGGCGCGTTCTTCACCCACGCCCTGCCAGGCCGGATTCCGCGTTAGCCCGTCATGGCCGACCTGAAAGGGCGTGCCGCGTTCGGCACGCCCTCTCCGATCAGGTCGGTTGAAGGTGACTCAGACCAGCGGGGTCACGCCGGGGATCGCCGGCGGGGGCACGGGGTTGGGTCCGAACTCATAGACCTTCGGGCTGAGGTCTTCCTTCGAGTTCAGGGCCTGGTCCCAGGTCACGGTCTTGCCGGTGTAGGTGGCCATCCGGCCCATGATGGCCATCAGGCTGCTCTTGCTCATCCACTCGCCGTCGTTGATCGGTTTACCCGCGCGGATGCTGGCGAAGAGTTCGTCGTGCTCCTGCTGATACATGTTCACTTCCCGGGCTCCGCGCTCGAACCGGAACGGGTTCTCGCCGGTGATCACCCAGGAGTTGCGCTTGTTCGTGCCCAGCAGGGTCGCGTCTCCCTTGTCGCCGTAGATGAAGTCGGAGACGTCGGGCGGAGTGCCGTCCCACTGTCGACAGAGGCTGAAGCACTTGGCGCCGCTGGCGAACTCATAGGTGACGGCGTGGTGGTCGTAAATGTTGCCGCACTCCGGCCCGGTGCGGACCTGTCGGCCGCCGACCCCGAAGCAACGCGAGGGATACTCGTCCCCGAGCACCCAGGCGGCCTTGTCCAGGCTGTGGACGTGCTGCTCGACGTTGTGGTCTCCGCTGAGCCAGGAGAAGTAGTACCAGTTCCGAATCTGCCACTCCATCTCCGACCACTTCTTGGGGTCGAAGGCGAATGGGACCTTCGCGTTCTGGGTGTTGTAAGTGGACTGGATGATCTTGACCTTGCCGATCGCGCCGTCCTGGACCCGCTTGACCGTTTCTCGCATGAAGTTATGATAACGCCAGCAAAGCCCGGAACCGACGGCCAGTCCCTTCGTCTTGGCCTCCTGGCAGGAGGCGAGGACGGAACGGACGCCGGGGCCGTCGACGGCCACGGGCTTCTCGACGAACGTGTGCTTGCCCGCCTCGACGGCGGCCTTCAGGTGCAGTGGCCGGAAGCCTGGCGGCGTGGCGAGGATCACGAGGTCCGACGCCTCGATCACCTTCTTGTAGGCGTCGAACCCGATGAAGCAGCGATCCTCGGTCACCTCGAACCGCGGGCCTCCCGCCCCTTTAAGGTGGGATCGGCTGGATTCCAGCGCCTCGGGAAACATGTCGCCCAGGGCGACGAGCTTCACGTCCTTGCCCGCGTTCATGGCCTGCTCCGCGGCGCCGGTGCCTCGACCGCCGCAGCCGACCAGGCCGACCCGGATCGTGTCGCTTCCCGCCGCGTGCGCGCCCGAGCCGGCCGTGCCGGTGGCCAGCGCCGCGCCCAGCAGTGAGGAAGTCCGCAGGAAGTCCCGGCGCGAGGCTCCGCCCGAGCCCGAGCCGCTCTCGATGGTCTGGCCGGTCACGTTGGTGGTACTCCGAGGTTCAAAATCCAGGGGGCGGCGATCCCCACGCGGCGCGTCGGGGCCTTGGGCACCGCCCGTTCGACCTTGATGGTAACGGTCCGCCGGCCCGGTGGCCAACACTTCTTCAACCGCCCCGCGAGCCGGCCTTGTGGGTTCGGCGAAACGTCGGGCGTCCCGGCTGGCCGTTCCGGAAAACCGTGACCTAGTCTTGGATAGACGGTTGGGACGGATCGAAGGCTGTGTGGCTTTCGT
>JBFWRA010000726.1:0-3590 GCA_050249155.1 Isosphaeraceae bacterium
CTCAGGTCGAAGGCGCGCCGGACTCTGGGCGCGGCCAGCATCGTGACGGCCCGCTCGTAGAAGGCGTCGATTCCCTGCGCGGTGGCCGACCAGGCCAGGAGGTCACCCTGGCGGTCGATTTCGCGGAGCAGTCCCCGGCGGTCGTCGAGCCGGTCCAGGGGAAGACTCTCCGGCAGAGTCAATTCGGGCAGTCGAAAGCCTTGACGATTCGGGTCGTCGCTGATGAAGAAGGGATCATGCGCCTTGCCGAGGAAGCTTCCCGTTTGACCCGGGGTCACGCTGCCGTCCCGCAGGACGTGGGGATAGGCCACGAACGTGGGAAGCGCGGGATCTTCCGAGGGGAGGAATCGGGCGACGGTGCTCCCGTATGCGGGATAGAGCTCCTGGGTGTCGCGAAGCCGGATGTCGTCGACCGGCGGGGCGTGCCCGGTCAGGCTGTAGTACGTCGCCGAGTTGTGATTCTTCATCCGGTGATGCACGGAGCGGATCTGGGCGAACTTGCCGAGGACCTTCGCGAACCGGGGGAGGTGCTCCGACAGGTACAGCCCTGGGGTGTCCGACGCGATCGGCTGGAATTCGCCGCGGACCCCGTCCGGGGAGTCTGGCTTCATGTCAAACGTGTCAAGATGTGAAGGTCCTCCAAATTGATGGAGGAAGATCACGTGTTTCGCCCTGGCCGAAGGGCGGACGGCGGGCGTCGCGCTCCCCTCGGCCGCCCTGAGCAGGGAAGGCAAGTTGAGCCCCGCGATACCGGCCGAGCCGACCTTGAGGAGGCTTCGGCGCGAGAGCCCCGCGAAGGTTCGATAGTCGCGACAGGCGTAGCTCATGGTCACGCTCCCTTATCTCAAGGCGCTCATGGCCCGACGCTCAGTGTCTTAAAAGGAATTCCTTGCTGTTGATCAAGGACCAGGCCAGGTCCTCCCAGGCTTTCCTCTGGTTTTTGGACTTTCGAAGGTGGGCGAGGAACGCGGAGCGTTCCGACGCTTTCGGGAGGCGCGCCAGGCTGGCCAGGGTCAACTCGTCGAGCCTGGCGTCGTCGTCCATGTCGGCTTTCAGAAGTCGCCCGATCCGATTGTCGGGGGATTCCAGCTTCTCGCGGACGGTCGGCCCGTTGATGAGTTGAAAGGCCTGGGCGAGGGTGGTCGCGTCGGAGCGTTCGCATTCGCACGTCAAGAGGCGCTCCGGCTTGCCGAACACCTTGAGGAAGCCGACGCCGGATTTGACCCCGGGGAGTTGAGCGGCCCGAGTGCCCGCGGGAGCGCGGTCGAAGCGCTCGGAGGCTCCCAGCGCCTGGCCGATCGTGTCCAGCAGGGTCTCCGCGGGCAGGAGCCTCACGGAAGCTCGCGAGAAATTGGACTCGTCCTCGGCGTTGGTTTCGTTCGGCGTCGCCGCGAGCTGGTAGCTCTCCGACTTCATAACGAGGGCCACGAGCGGCTTGAGTCGGAAGCCGCCAGCGATCAACTCGTCGGTGAGGGCTTCCAGAAGCGCGGGGTTCACGGGCGGGTTGGAGTCCCGAAAGTCGTCGACGGGTTCGACGATCCCACGTCCGAACAGGTGAAACCAGACCCGGTTCGCCAGATTCCGGGCGAACTGGCGGTTCTCGCGCGTCAGCCAGACGGCGAGTTCCGCCCGAGCGTCCGCCCCTTCGGAGACTGTGAACACCGGTCCCCGCGGGGCTTTGGGCGGGAGTTTCTCGCCGGTCCTCGGTTGAACGATTCCTGGCGCGCCTTCGAGGTAGACGACCTCGTCGCCATTGATCTCATGTTTGTCGAGGTTGTCTCGGCGAACGTTGTTGAGGTCCTTGTGGCGGACGTTGCCGAAGGTCGCGGCCAGGCCGTGGTAGTCGTCCTGGGTCCAGACGTCGAACGGGTGGTTGTGGCAACGGGCGCACTGAAGGCGGACGCCCAGGAAGACCTGGCCGACGGTCTCCGCCACGGTCTGGGGATCTCGGTTGGTCCGATAGAAGTTCGCGGCCGGGTTGGACCATGTGGAGCCCTTGGCGGCGATGAGCGACCGGGCGAATTCATCGAGGGGGGCGTCGCGGGCGACCTGGTCGCGCAGCCAACGCTGAAAGACCCAGATCCCTTTCTCCCCCATGGTCTTCTCCTCGTTGCGGAGGAGGTCGGCCCACTTCAAAGCCCAGTGATCGGCGAACTCGGGACGGGCCAGCAACCTGTCGATGAGCTTCGATCGTTTCTCGGCGTCGGCGTCGTCGAGAAACGCGCGCGCCTCCTCGGGCGTGGGAAGCGTGCCGATCGCGTCGAGGTAAGCCCTTCGAAGGAAGACGGCGTCGTCGGCGGTCTCACTGGGTTGGATGCGAAGCCTGCGAAGTTTGGCGAAAACGTGACGATCGACGACGTTTCGGTTGATGGGCTCGCGCCAAACGAAGCCATCGCGATCCGCCAGGAAGGCGAGCTGACTGATCGCTCGTCCTCGCAGGTAGCGCACGGCGATGGTCACTTCGCGAGGCCCGACGACCTCGACCCGGCCTTGCGCGTCGACCGTCGCGGCGGTCGGGTCGCTGGGGTCGAACGCGGACTGGCGGGTCACGTCGCGCGTGGTGCCGTCGGAAAACTCGGCGGTCACCACGAGTTGCTGGGTCCTGGTGCCTGGGGCGACGGTGCGATCCCTGGGGAATACGCTCAGGTGGACCACTTCGGCGGCGGAGACCGCGTCGTCCTGGGCTCCTTGAGCGACCCAGTCGCGCAGAGTGAGCGCCTCCGGCGAGCCTGGGGCGAAGCGAATTCCCCCTTCGTGGGGAACTCGTCCGGTCGGTTTCGCCACGATGAGGCTGGCCGTGGGCGCGCCGGGGTCGATGCGTCTGGCGAAGGCGTCCCGGGTGAGCGACGCGAAGTCGAACGCGGGGTCGTCGCCTCGCAGGCTCAGGCGGAACCCTCCCTTGCCGTTCAGATTCCCGTGGCAGGCTCCCATGTTGCAGCCAGCGCGCGAGAGCACCGCCATGACGTCCTGTCGAAAGCTGACGCGCCGAGTGGGACCAGAGGGAGCCACGACGAGCGGCAGGGAGGACGCCAGTCCGTCCCACTCCACCACCAGGGTTCCTGAGCCTCCCGCGAGGGCGTGAAGGAGGCCGTCCTGGGAGATCTGGGCGATCCGAGGGGGCGACAAATGAAACCGGGCTCGTCCGGTGACGTCGGTGCGGGTTCCGTCGGGCTCGGTCAGGGTCACGGCGATTTGTTGACGTCCGTCGGGTGCGACGAGTTGGACGGAAGCCGGCTCGACGGTGAGGGTCCTGGGGGGATTCGCGAAGGCGACGGCGGGGCCGAGGAGGGCCGCGAACACGCGCGTGATCCCGGAACGGGCGAGCCAGAAAAAGGTCCGGTGGGTCCGAGGCATGGGTGACCCCGCCGCGAGGGTTGAGGTTGGGAGAAGCCGACTCGACGGACCAGGAGGGTTTCCGGCGGATGTTCAACCTTAGAGTAATCCCGCCTTGTCGGTCGGGTCAAGGGAGGGAAGTTCGCCTGGGGGTCGAAACGGAAAAGAGGACGGTCCGGATCGATCCGGACCGTCCTCGGGGGTGTCAAGGGGCGTCGATGTGCTCGATCAACGGCGGAATCGACGACGGGAGAAGA
>JBFWRA010000727.1:0-3590 GCA_050249155.1 Isosphaeraceae bacterium
CTCCGCGCCCAGGGATTCCAGGGGGATTTCCTTCGAGACGCCCCTCATGGCGACGTCTCGGTAGCGTCGTCGAAAGGTGCGCGCGTTGTTACGAAGGATCGACCGAAGCCATGCCCGGAACTCGCCTTCCGTCGAGCCGTGATAGGCGTCGATGTCGCGGTGGGCGTCCAGGAAGGTCTCCTGGACGATGTCCGCGGGATCCCCTTTGGAACGGAGGTCCCGTCCAATTTCACGGCGAGCGAGCGACGTCAAGTACTCGCGGTATTCCCACAGGGGGAGCGTTCCTTGACGTGCGGCCGTGGAGGAGAATCGAGGGGAGGAATCGGCCTTGGATGAAGGTGTGGAACGTTTGACCGAGCGGGAGGTAGGCATGGGGGTTGCCTCGTTGACCCGCGTACCGGCGCATCCCGTCGCCAGCCTGCGAGGGCTTAAATAAGCGGCCTTCTCCTGTGTTTTGCCCAATCTGTCCACGTACTTCAATGCAAGCGACATTGTATTTTCACCGCTAGGTTCTTGTCAACAACTGCGGAAAGATGATGATGATACTCCGGAACTTCTCGGAACGGACTGGTAGTGAGAGAGTCGCTGTCGGATTGGTGGTGTTCGGAGTTGATATTTTCTTACGTTCGGTTAAGGACCGTGGTGTGAGCGTGCCTATCGAGAAGGTGGAGCACTAACTTGAAGTGATGGTGGCACGGTGCGATGATGCGGAACAGTCTTCGCGATCCAGCGAGTCGACCGGAGTTCTATCAGGCGGCGCGTTTGCCCGCCGAGGACCCATCGTCTGGGGGAGGTGCGAAGTCCACGAGGCGACGTGGTGGCGGGGAGTCACCCTGGCGCATGGGTCGACCCATGCTCCGGGAGCACGTCGACGCCGCGGCGGCGCGATTGGACGAGGCGTTCACGCGGTTCGCGTCGTGCTTTGGAAAGGCGGAGGCGCGTCGTCACGCGCTCAATTATGTGCGTGGGTTGATGGTCTGTCCGGAGCGCAAGAGCATCGAGCCGATCGCCAAGAGCGTCGGTGGAGGGAAAGTCTCGGGACTTCAGAAGTTCATCAACATCGCCCCCTGGAAGACCGGGGACGTGAACCGACAGATGCAGCTCGCCTTCGCCGAGCGGTTCGAATCGTCGCCGGGTCCTGGTTACGCGGGAACGATCGGCGTGATCTCGGAGAACGCGTTCACCAAGAAAGGGACGGGAAGCGCCGGGGTCGCCCGACAGGTCAACCCCAGGACGAGGCGAACGGAGAACTGTCAGCTTGGAGTGTATCTCACGGCGGTGGCGTCGGGAGGAATGGTCCTCCTGGGAGAGCGACTCTATCTTCCGAAGGAATGGTGGCGCGAGAGCGCGGAAGCTCAAGCGCAACGCGAAAAGGTCCACATACCCCGAGGCCTCGGATTCCAATCGAGGGCGGAGATCGCCTCGGAACTGGTGCGGCGCCACGCGGTTCGAAGTTTGGTGAGACTGGACTGGGTGACCTGCTCCGACGTGATCGCCGACGTCGGGGACGTCCAGATTCTTTTGAATCAACGTTACGCGCCGGTCGTGGCAGGCGTTCCCTTGGCGACGCGATTCCTGGTCGAGTCGACGGCCAATCCGCTTCCCGGAGAACGCGCGGTGCTGACGGGAGGGATGATCGGTGGGAACGACTTGGCGGCGTCGCTGAAGCCGGGTGCCTGGCGGGAGGCGGGGCGGGGGGGTGGTCTGATCCGGGAATGCGCCGCGTTGCGGGTGCGTTACGGCATGCCGACGGGACTGAGCCCTCCAGCCTGGCTCTTGCTGGAGCGGGCCACGAGTTCCAACCAGACTGTCACCTCGGCCTACATCTCCAACTCGGGATCGCTCCCACCAGCGGAGGTGCTGGCGTCCGCGGCGGAGGCTCGAGCGCGAGCCAACGCGTTCTTCGAGGAGTCCGTGGCGCTCTTGGGAATGGCGCAATATGAGACACGCTCATGGATCGGGTGGCATCACCATATGACCCTGGTCGGGCTGGCCCACCTGCTGGTCACGTTGACGCGGGGGGACGGCTCGTTCCCCAGCTGACCTATGCTCGACTTCAAGTGGTCCAACGCCAGGGACGGGCGTCCGCGACGTCTCTCAACGGTTTCACCGTCGGTTCCACGGAGGGAACGATCGTCATGGCGAGTCTCAAAGGGCCCCGAAATGGGTGAGTAACCCAGGGGGACGGAGTCCGCGCCAACGCGGAAGTCCTGGATCGGATCGGATCGACGAGGCGTACGGGGAGAGGTCATGGAATCCAAGGACCACACCGCCAGTCTGAAAGGGCGAGCCTCGCGAGCCAGCTCGGTCGCGATCGCCGTCGTTTTGGGACTGGCGATCGCCTGGGTTTACTGGCCGACCGTGCGGCAAATGGCGACGATCTGGCAGGAGGATCCGAGATACTCGCACGGTTACCTTGTTCCGGCGTTCGCGCTCTACCTTCTTCTCCGCCGCGGCGGTCGAGAATCGACTCGCGGGGGAGGGCACCTCTGGGGCCTGGTCTTGTTGGGAGCGGGCCTGGGATTACGGCTGGCCGGGGCGCGCGTCACGTTCGCCTGGGCGGAGGGGATCTCCCTCCTACCCACGCTTGCGGGATACGCCTGCCTGGTCGGCGGGAAACCAGCCTTGCGGCGCGCCTGGCCGTCGATCGCGTTCCTGGCCTTCATGATCCCTTTGCCGTACCAGGTCGAGGTGGCCCTTGGAGAACCGCTGCAGCGCCTGGCCACCAAGGTCAGCACCTACGCGATGCAGACCCTTGGACTTCCCGCGCTGGCCGAGGGAAACGTGATCCACCTCAACGAGACCGATATCGGCGTCGTGGAAGCCTGTAGCGGTTTGAGCATGCTTTTCACCTTTTTCGCCATGGCCACGGGCGCGGCGATCGTGATCAACCGTCCCTGGCTGGACCGCGTGATCGTCGTCCTAAGCGCGGTGCCCATCGCCTTGCTGGTCAACATGATCCGGATCACCACGACGGGAGTGCTTCACGCCACCGTCGGCGGCCCGATCGCCGATAAGGTCTACCATGATCTGGCCGGGTGGCTCATGATGCCGATGGCCATCGGGTTGCTCTGGCTAGAGGTGGCCCTGCTGGGTCTTTTGCTCGTCGAAGTTCCCTACGAGTCGGCCGGTTTCCAGATGAGGGGCGTCTCCGACGGGCGTCGTGACGCGGGGGAGTCGAAGCGGCCACAGTCAGTCGGCCCCGAGCCGGGCGACGCGACCGCCGCGCTCGCTCGACGACTCTTGAAGAAGCCTTGATCGGTGAATGACGACGGCTAGAGTTCTTCCATGACACCGAATCCACAACCCATCGAACACGCCCAGCCACAGGAACTTCCCGCGCGACTGGTTCCCAGTCACTCGGGCCCGCCGGTGGTTCGGATGGCCTCGCCGGGTTTACCCGCGAAGTTCGACCCGATCGACCTGCTGAAGGCGTTCCGAAGGCGCTGGCCTCTGGCGATCGCGGCGGGATTGGCCCTGGCCATGCTGGTGGCTCCGGTGGTCTACGCCCTGATGCCGCCCGCGAAATACACCGCCAACGCTCGGTTGCTGGTCAGCTCGGTCGCCCCGGCGATTATTTTCAAGACCCG
>JBFWRA010000728.1:0-3587 GCA_050249155.1 Isosphaeraceae bacterium
TCCCCGACCGAAACCCTTCCGAGAAGGTCAACCCGGCCATCGGCCTGGACGACTTCGACAGCCAGGAGGAACGGACGCCCGTCGGCCGGATCTTCCGGAACGTCGAGGAGTGCGACGCTCACGATCCGTTCGTCCTGGTCTCGCGAATTCCCCGCGACCGCCTGCCCCACCTGGTCATCGACTGCGGGACCGAGGACCCGTTCCTCGCCGTGAATCAGGAGTTCGTGGATCTGTTAAAGGTGAACAAGATCGCGTTTCATTACGCGCAATCCCCCGGCGAGCACCGCTCGGCCTACTGGCGAAAGGCCGTCACGCAGGCGCTGGCGACTCAGGCGCTGACCCTGGGCGCCGCCAGAAAGGGAACCGAGGAGCCTTCCCAGGCCCGCGCGCCGGATTCGACTTCCGCGAATCAGGGCGCGAAATCTCGATAAATCCCTTCCGGACCCTTTCGACGCGCTCACTGTCCGCCGCGGAAGCCCTTGCGGTCGTTCAGATTGCCGGAGGGGTTGCGCAGCGGAACGCGCTTCGGCAATTGAGGTTTGACCACCTGCGGAGGCGCGGTGACCGGGCCGGGGCGAATCCCCGTTCGGGCGTCGAGGATCTGCACGCCGCTAGGCTCGATCAGCCTGGCCTCGCCGGTTCTGTGGTTGTAGACCGCGGCTCGGCCGGTCACGTTGGAGAAGCCCAGGCCGACTTGCTCTTGCTGCGCCACGACCACGGGGCGTCCCCCCTCGCCGTAGGCCCAGAAAAGCTGCTTCTCCGAGTCGAACGTGATCGTGTCGGCGGTGATCGTCTTGTCGCCGGTCCTGACCACGGCGTTTTCCCAGGCCCGCAATAAATACGTCGGGGGAGGGTCGGGCTGACCCGCCTTGCCCACTTTCGGCTCCGAGACGACCCGGAGAATCTGCGAGGTCATGAACTGGGCGTCGCTCGGCAGATTGTCGGGGTCCAGCAGCGCCTCGGCGTCGGGGACCGGTCCATGAACGACCTCGATATCGCCGAAGAAGTCGGCGCGACGGGTCTGGTCGCGGTCGGTCAGTTTCCCAACGCCGAACCGGCCGGTCATTCCTTTGCGGAACTTGACCTGGGTGACCACCAGCGGAGGAATCGGGGCGACGGAACGGCCGGGAGTCGCGGTCCCTCGACCGCGAGTCGCGGCGTTCCCCGCGCCGGGTCGCCGCTGCGCCGCGGCTCGATCCAGGGGGTTCGGGACGCGTCCGACGACCGGCGGAGCGCCGACGGCCCGGGGACCGTCGGCGACCCGAAGGATCTTCCGGTCGGCACTCACGCCCAGGTCGGAGCGATTCCCTGGGCCGACTCCGCCACGGCCCAGGGGGTTCGACGCCCCTTCGCGCTGGTAAAGCACGACCTGGCCCTTGCCGGGCACGTCGAACCGGCCCGTGGCCTTGTCGAAGAGGAGGTACGAGCCCGCGATCCGTTGCTTCTGGGCGATCGACTGACCATCGGGTTCGAGGACCTCGTGGACGACGACCACGTCGCCGACGCACTCGATCAGGGCGACGTCGGCCCTGGTCGCGCCGGGAGTCGACGCGCCGACGTCGTTCACCGCCGCGAGGCCGGCGGAGCCAGGACGCGCTCCCTGGCGATCGGGCTTGCTGAGCTTGATGGTCCGGTCGAGATAGGTTCGCATCACCGTCGCGCAGGTGACCAGGGCGTCCTCGGTCTCGGCCCTGACGTCCTTGTAGAACTCGGCCCGGGCGGCCTTGTGGCCCTGGGGATCGGTCGACTGGCCGAAGAACTTCATGCCGTCGGCCCAGGTGATCGTCATCGGCACCTTCTTCACCGGCGCGCCGTCGGGAGCGGCGGGACGAACCGCCATCGGGGTGGAAACCCCGCCCACGGGGGCGTTGGCCAGCCCCCTGTCCGCCAGCAGCCCCCGCGCGGTGAGCTGCGTCAACGATCCCCGACCGTCGACCCACGCCTCATCCGTGGATTGGTCCAGTCCGATGACCTTGCCGGTGATGGTCAACTCCTCGGTCTCGACCCTGGCGAGGGGCGCGTGATCCGCGGACTCCGCGGCCGACTTCGCGGAAGCGGAGGCGACACCCGAACCCGACTCCGCGTTGGGGTCGTGGTGGAAGACGGCGAACCGCATCACCCCCTGCCCGTGGTTGCTCAGGTCGACGGCCTCGCCCTTGACGTCCACGCCTCGGGTCTTGCCCTTGGGTGGATCCTGGTGAAAGGCCACCGCGCCCCGGAGTCGAACCTCTCGGATCTCCGCGCTAAGCGCGCCGCGGCCTTCCGTGGGCGTCGAGGCGCGTCCCCCGGCGGGGCCGAGCCTGACCAGCGCCCAGACCCTTCCCGCGGACGCCTCGGCCTCCGGTTCGGGCTCGGGTTCGGGCTCGGTGTTGGCAAGCGTCGGTGGGGCGGTCGGAGGCGGCGTGGCCGCGGGCGGGGCGGTCGATCGGGTGGTCACGGCCGCGGCCGGGGCCGAAGGGGCCGCGGGCGACTCGAACACGGCGTCGAGGCGATCCCTGGCCACGAGCGTCTTGCCTGGCGAGGTGAGGCGGACGTCCTTGAGGGCGACCAGCCGGTTGAGCTCGAACGCTTGCGAGTTCGGAGCCGCCGACGGGGCCGGACCCGCGGGGGTGGGAGTCGGCGCGGCCGCGGTCTTGGGTTTGAGCCAGACCACCAACACGTCTCGGGCGCTCAGGTCGGCCTGGGAGGGATGATCCACGAAGCTCGGCCGGCCGGTCAGGGTGACCTTCTTCAGCGCGGGCAACCCGAGCTTGGCGGCGGTGGCCGGATCGTCGGTCAGGGCGAGCTGATCGGCCCAGCGCGCCGAGCGCTCGACCGGCTGATCGGGCGCGGTGCGGGATTCGAGCTCACCAGGCCCCCTGGCGACGATCGTGATGGCGTCGCTCCCCTTGCGAGGATCGAAGAGGGTGGCGTCGATGGTCCGGATCGTGGTGAACGAGGTGACCTTGCCCCGGTTCGGGCCGCTCTCGGCGATCTCGGTCTTCTCGACGAAGAGTTTGCTGGTCGGGTCGCCCCGGAAGTAGGTGGCGTCGGGCTCGCCGGAAAGCCGCTTCTCGTGGATCAACTCGTTGCAACGCGCCTTGACTCCCTGGGACGCGGAGGTGATCCGGACGTTATGTCCGCTGGCCACGGCGCGTTGAAGCGTCAACTCGCGGAGCGGGCCAGGCTCGGCCTGCCCGCGCGGGGGGGCGGAGGCCGTCTCGGCCGTCTTCGCCACCGCGGCTTCCTTGAGCGTGGGTTTCGGGGCGTTGACCAGGGTGAGCCGAAGGTGGTCGCAATCGAGCTGGTCGGGGGACTCGCCGGGCCTGCCTCGAAGCACCTCGACGTTGCGGAAGAACTGGGCGATCGTGGGGCCGGGAGGCGCGGGGGGACCGACCTCCACCGGGGCCGGGGGCCTGGGCAGATCGATTCGCATCATGCCCGCGCACCGGACCTCCATCGGGGTCTTGGCCCCCTGTCGCTGCCCGGGCTGGGCGTTCCCGGGAAGGATGCCGTCGGGGCCGACGTCGGCGATCATGATGTGAACGTTTTTTCGGAGCACGGCGGTCTGAGCGCCGTTGAATCCGGCGGTGGCGGACGAACTGGCG
>JBFWRA010000729.1:0-3583 GCA_050249155.1 Isosphaeraceae bacterium
GTCTCCCAGCCTGAGCATCCTGGACGAGGTCCGATTCCTGAATCGGCGCGACCCGACCCTCGGCGGGGCCTTGCTCCTGACGATGGCCACGCTGTTTGGCGCATGGGCCCTGCGGGGCGAGACCACGACCGGAAGCCTCGTCCCAGGCAAGACCGCCGACCTGGCGCTGATCGCCCTGCCCGATCGCGAGGCCGAGGACCCTCATTCCCTGATCCTCGACTCCGACCTCCCCGTCGTCGGCACCGTCTTCGAAGGTGACTTCGTCAGCGGCCAATGGAGAGGCGCGTGAGCGTCCCACGTGGTCGACGGGCCATCGCCAATCCCACGATCTTCCGAGTCTCAGGGTCTCAGCCCTCGTCGCCGACCGCCTGGCGTCGGGGCGTGACCGTCGAGGGGCCAGGGAACGGAATGGTCGCCCGGGGAGCCTCCTCGTCGTCCGAGATCCAGGCCCGGGCCTCTCCCATTCCGAGCATCGCCTGGATCCGTCGGAGTTGACTGGGCTCCAGTTCGAGCGTTCGCTGGTCGAACCAGCCGATCCCCTCGGCGTGATGCTGCTCGCGCAGGTCGATCGTCAGACGGCCATCACCCCCCTGACGGAGCGAGACCTCCAGGCGCTGCTGAGGCTCCCTTCCCGCGATCATTCCGAGAACCGTTCGGCCGCGCATCGATCCCTCCGCGAAGGTGACTCCAGCCTGGATGCCGTCGCGACTGAGATTCAATCTCAATAGCGTTTGAGTTAGTATGCGGAGGAGGGTGTGGTCCGGTCAAGACCGGAAACGCCCTTCCTGAGATTTCCGCGAAAACCGATCGAGACGACGTGGCTTTTGGCGGATCGCGGACGGGGGGACGGGGTGATAAACTGTGGCGACGTGAGATGGTCTGGTCTGACGCGAGCGTGACGGGGTGAGTCGAGTCGACGGGAAAGGACGGGGCCGAGGTGACACCCAAAGAGGTCCTGGCGCTGATCCGCCAGCGCGAGGTGACGACGGTCGACTTTCGGTTCATGGACTTTCCAGGGGTCTGGCAGCACTTCGCGATTCCCGCCGACGCCCTGACCGAGGAGACCTTCGAGGACGGCCTGGCGTTTGACGGCTCCAGCGTCGTCGGCTGGCGGGCGATCAACGAGGCCGACCTCCTGGTCGTCCCACAACCCGAGACGGCCCTGATCGATCCGTTCATGGCCCAGCCCACCCTCACGATGATCTGCAACATCCAGGACCCGATCACGCAGCAGGACTACACCCGAGACCCGCGCAACATCGCCCGCAAGGCCGTCAGCCACATGCGGACGACCGGGCTGGCGGAGAACTGCCTGCTCGCGCCGGAACTGGAATTCTTCGTCTTCGACGACGTCCGGTTCGACCAGAACAACCACGAGGCGTACTACCACGTCGACTCGGTCGAGGGTGCCTGGAACCGAGGGAAGGCCGAGGGGCCGAACCTGGGTTACAAGCCGCGCTCGGGTCTGGGTTTCTTTCCCTGCCCGCCCACGGACAGCCTGGCCGACCTGAGGGCCGAGATGGCCCGCGCCATGGCCGATTGCGGCATCGGCACCTCGGCGTATTATCATGAGACCGCCACCGGAGGTCAGTGCGAGATCGACCTGGTGCCCCAACCGCTGGTCGAGTCGGCCGACCAGGTCATGCTGGCCAAGTACGTCATTCGAAACGTCGCCAGGAAGCACGGCAAGACCGTGACCTTCATGCCCAAGCCGCTGCACGGCGACAACGGTTCGGGCATGCACACGCATTTCACCCTGTGGAAGGGGGACGCCCCGCTTTTGGCCGGCAACGGATACGGCGGCCTGAGCGACCTGGGCCTCCATGCCATCGGCGGCATTCTCAAGCACGCCACGGCGCTCTGCGCCTTCGCCAACCCGACGACCAACAGCTATAAACGTCTGATCGACGGATACGAGGCCCCGACCAGGCTGAGCTACTCTCGGCGGAACCGCGCGGCGATCATCCGGATTCCCGTCCACGCGCCCAGCCCGAGGAATCGACGCATCGAATATCGAGGCCCCGACGGCGCGGCCAATCCCTACCTGCTCTTCTCGGCGATGCTGATGGCCGCGCTGGACGGCATCCAGAACAAGGTCCGTCCCGGAGAACCACTGGACAAGGACGTCTACGACCTCCAACCCGAGGAACTGGCGAACGTTCCGGCAACCCCCCGATCCCTGGAAGCCTCGCTGAACGCCCTCCGCGACGATCACGAGTTCCTTTTGCGTGGCGACGTGTTCACCCCCGACGTCATCGACACCTGGATCTGGTACAAGACGACCCACGAGGTGGAGGCGGTTCGGATTCGGCCTCATCCTCATGAATTCACATTATATTATGACGTTTAGAATGGCGCGTCGTTCCAGCCCGCATCCTCCCTCCGCCCTTCGAGCGAACCGATGACTTCACCCATCGACTCCGTCAACGACGCTTCGATTCCGCTTCGCCGCCGCGCCGTGCTCAAGGGCCTCGCGGGTCTGGGGCTGGGCACGGCGGCCTTTCAGCGCGCCCTGGCGGCCCAGGCCGCCGGTGAGGGCACCGTCTCCACCGAGATGGTCAAACAGGCCGAGTGGATCGCTGGAATCGAGTTCAACGACGACGAACGGGAGAGCGTCGCCCGATCGGCCCGGCAGAGCCTTCAAAGGTTCAAGGACCTCCGCCAGGTCGACGTCGGCTACGACGTCGCCCCGGCCCTGACCTTTTTCCCGGCCCCGCCCCGACCGGCGGAGGCCGTCCGACGGAACCAGGCCGTCCCGATCGAGTCGCACCCGGCGAAGCGGCCCGACTCCGACGAGGTCCTGGCGTTTCTCCCGGTCACCGAGCTGGCCCCCCTGCTCCGTTCCGGCGCGGTGACGTCGATGGAATTGACCCGGCTCTACCTCGATCGGCTCAAGAAGTACGACTCGATGCTGAAGTGCGTGGTCAACCTCACGGAGAAGACCGCCCTGGAACAGGCCGCCAGGGCCGACGCCGAGATCGCCTCCGGGCACTATCGGGGGCCGTTGCACGGCGTGCCCTGGGGCGCGAAGGACCTGATCGCCTACCCGGGATACCCGACGACCTGGGGAGCCCCGCAATTCAAGGAGCGCGTTCTCGACGTGAAGGCCGCCGTGGCGGCTCGCCTGGAGGAGGCCGGCGCGGTGCTTCTGGCCAAGCTCTCGCTGGGGGCGCTGGCGCAAGGGGATCAGTGGTTCGGCGGCAGGACGAACAGCCCCTGGGACCCCAGGCTGGGTTCGAGTGGTTCCTCGGCGGGTTCGGCGTCTGCGGTCGCGGCGGGTCTCGTCGGCTTCGCGATCGGAAGCGAAACGCTGGGCAGCATCGTCTCGCCTTGCCGGGCCTGCGGGGCCTCGGGTCTTCGCCCGACGTTCGGGCGGATCAGCCGGCACGGTTGCATGACCCTGAGCTGGTCGATGGACAAGCTCGGGCCGATCGCCAGGTCGATCGAGGATTGCGCCCTGAGCTTCGACGCCATCCACGGCGCGGACGGCCGCGACCTCGCCGCGATCGATCAGCCCTTCTCATGGCCCCCGAGGCGTTCGCTCTCCGGCGTCAGGGTCGGCTACGTCGAGGAAAAGGAACGG
>JBFWRA010000730.1:0-3583 GCA_050249155.1 Isosphaeraceae bacterium
CGGTTCGGATACGGAAGCAGACGTCCATCGGCAGGATGAAAATCTTGCCGTCGCCGATCTTGCCGTCCGGGCCACTCCGACCCGCCTGGATGATCGCGTTGACCGTTGGCTCGACGAAGTCCTCGTTCACCGCGATCTGAAGCTCGATCTTGCGGAGCAGGTTGACCGTGAATTCGTGTCCACGATAAACCTCGGTGTAGCCCTTCTGCCGGCCGAACCCCTGGACGTCCATCACGGTGAGGCGGAACACCTCGACGTGCGAGAGGGCTTCCTTCACAGCTTCCAGCTTGGTCGGCTGGATGATGGCGATGATGAGCTTCATGGGTTCGCGGACCCCGGGGTCGAACCGCCTCGGCGGCGGTCAGACCATCCCGGCGCGGTGCCGACTCCTTGGGTGGAACGATCTCCCTGGCCGATTGATTGTCCCGGAATCGGTCGCCCCGTCAACAATGGAGCGGTCTCCCCGCGTCAAGTCGGGGGAGACCGCCTCGCGATCAAGGCGCGATCACGATCCGAGGGGGATCGACGCTCAGCCCGGGCCCGGAGCGCCGGGGGAGGTCGAACCCGGGAGCGCCGAGGCGGGAATCTCGGGCTCGGGCGAGGGCACGGTGCCCGGGAGCGATTCCGGCGCGGTGCCCGGAAGTGGGACGCTGGACTCGGGTTCCGGAGCGCCCGGGGCCGGCGGACTCGGCTCGGGATTCTCCGCGGGCATCTCGCTGGGATTGCCTTCCATCTCCGGGGCCGGGGCCTCGCCGGGTTCGGCCGGGGGAGCGGCCCCCTCCTCGATCGTGGGAGGCGCGAAGGGTGATTCCGACTCCGTCGGAGGAGCGGTCACCTCCTGTCCTGGGGCCGCCTGGCTCGTGAAGGAACCCCCAGGCGGCATCATTGGCGCGGCGATGACGCCGGCATACCCCGCTCCCCCGGTCACGGGGATCGGGAAATCGTCACACGTGTCGCAGAACGTGCAGCCAACCGTGCCGGCTCCCGCGAGCACGACGGCCATGACCAAGGCTTTGGTCCGAATCATCGACGGACGTCCTTTCCGTGAGACGGGGGGCCCTTTCCACTCAGGCCGGCCGCGATTCCCTCGCCGGCTCGAGGAGAGAAGTCGGGTCGGACCCCGACACGCTCCCACCCCCTCGGTCTTCCTCGCCCACAAACCCCACCCTGGGCCACGACGGCTGGTCCGCCTCGCGAACCGTTCCGTTCACTTGGGTTCCGACTCGGCCCGAGAAACCTCGCCGGCTTAGGCTAACTATCGGCCGTTGGCTCTCAAATCTTCGGCCGGTCCTCACCCCCTGATCGGAAAAAATCGCGCGGGTGCGCAGGTTCCCCCAAACGCTCGGAAACGAGAGGGAACGCCTTTCTCGACATGGACGAGTCGGTCCCATTTTACGCCATCGGAAGTGAGTGCCGCCTTTCGAGGAAATCTCTATTTGGCGTTTCTTTTGCGAAATTTCGTCCGTACTTCCGTCATTTCGAGAATTGGTTGCGGATTTGGGAGAAATCGCGGACGATTTCGCAATAAATGGGTCTTGAATCGCCTGAAAAAGCGTGTTACTTATTAAAGCCGATTGACTGCTCGAAAAATGTGTCCTAGTCTCATTGAGTGAGTCGCGATCCGGAGTCCGCCGAGTGTTCAGTATCCCTCCCACGGTCGGAGTCCGCCTCGATTCGGGGCGTTCTGGCGGTGGGTGCGGGTCGTCGTACGCACGTCGATGACCTCGATCGGCCGGGTCGTGGCAATCCACCAGGAGCGTTCCCCGACATGAGCACGCGCATTTCCAGGCGGGATGTCTCTTCGCAATCCCCCCTTCAGATTTATCTCCACGACATCAACGATACGCCACTCCTGTCGGCGCAGGAGGAACGGGACCTCGCGGCTCGGGTGCTGCTGGGGGACGTCTACGCTCGGGAGCACATGGTCAAGGCGAACCTCCGGTTGGTGGTGAACATCGCGCGGGGGTATCTGGGCAAGGGGCTCTGTTTGGAGGACCTGATCGAGGAGGGAAATCTGGGGCTGATGCGGGCGGTGGAGGGCTACGACGGTGGGATGGAGACCCGTTTCAGCACCTACGCCAGCTACTGGATCAAGCAGTCGATTCGCCGGGCCGTGATGAATAACGGCAAGGTGATTCGGCTGCCGGCCTACATGGTGAGCCTACTGGCGAAGTGGAAGCGCGTGACCAATGGCCTGACCGAGCGGCTTGGCCGACCCCCGACGCCCGACGAGGTCGGCAAGGCGTTGCGACTTTCGAAGAAGAAGGTCGGCATCGTCACCAAGGCGATCCAGGTGAACAATCTGACGCCCCATTCCGAGCACGCCGACGATGACGGGTTCGTTCTGGACGACGTCTTGACCGACGAGCGTTGCCGGGCGCCGGACGACCTGCTCATCGAATCGGACAACCTCGAACGGATCTTCCAGCGGCTGGATGAGTTGGAAGAGCGCGAGGCGACCGTGATCCGGATGAGGTTCGGCCTCGATCCGTACGTTCCCATGACCCTCCGCGAGGTGGGTGAGAATCTCGGTCTGACCCGCGAGCGGGTCCGTCAGTTGGAGAATCAGGCTCTCGTCAAGTTGATGACGACCCTCAATGAGACCGGCGGCCACGTCGGCCATTGATCCGTCCCCCGCCCGTTCGCTGAAAGAGAAAACGTCGCCGACGTGGCCGCGAACCGGCCCGGCCCCTCGATCGAGGGTGCCGGGCCGGCTTTTTTTTCGTTCATGGTCGGTCGGGCCGTCGACTGTGCGCTAAAGGGGCGGGGGTCGATGCGTCCAGGTTGAGGAGTCGCGGATCACCGTCACGGAAACGGCCTCGTCGTGAAAGGAAAAACCCCCTTTCCCAAACCGCGGGATCGGGGACGATCCCTGTGCCAAAATCCCGGGAAGCGAACGGTCCTCATGGACTCCGTTCATTCTGGCCGCGTGACGCAATGGCTTGAAGCGTCTCACGAAACGTTGTGAAGTCTGGGTTTCCCGGATCACCGATTACGGCCCGCGCCCCGCCTTCGAGGTCGGGATCGGCCGCCACACGCGCGCCCGTAGTAGGAAGAGCGCCCGCTGGTTTTTTTCTGGAACATGTCGATTCCAACAATAATGAGGGAAGCGGGTCGAATAGCTCAGGGAGGGCCGGGATGGTCGAGCGGGCGGGTGACCCGGTCTCGAAGCTCCCGACCGACTGACCGACTCCCGGAATCCGACGAACCAGGCCGAAAGCCAGGTAAACAGGAGAAGCTACGATGGTCTGCAAGATGGCGAAGAAGGTGATGCTGGGTGCGGCGCTGACGGCCGGGGGCATTTACCTGGTCCACGGCACCTCGGCCCCGAACTACATCCGGACGGCCTTCCACAAGGCTCGCGAAACCGCCAAGGGGGCGACCCCGATCCAGTTCGAGATCGACGTGGCGAAGGATCAGATCGCCCAGCTCGAGCCCGAGATTCACAAGAACATGGAGACGCTGGCCCGCGCCGAGGTGGACGTCGAGCATCTGAACCGCGAGATTCAGACCGTCCGCGCCAACCTCAAGGACGAACACGCCAAGATGCTGAGTCTGCGTGAGAAGATCCAGACGGGCCATC
>JBFWRA010000731.1:0-3579 GCA_050249155.1 Isosphaeraceae bacterium
AGGGAACCTTCGCGGTCGTCTACCTCGGCAAGCATCGGCAGATGGGCTACCTCCGTGCGCTAAAGCTCCTGAAGGATCGCCCCGGAAGCGGCACCCCACGCGCCAAGGAGAAAGCGTTCCAGCAGATCAAGCAGGAAGTTCTGGCGATGGAACACCTGAACGACCACCCCAACGTCGCTCGATTCCACGACGTGGGCCAGTTCGACGGGCGTTTCTTCTTCCTGATGGAATACGTCGATGGGACGACGATCAAGGATGATCTGGACGGACGCCCGGTCGCTCCCGCACGGGTCGGCCGACTTCTCAATCAGCTTTGCAGCGTGCTTCAGCGGGCGCACGCCCATGACCCGGCGGTTATCCATCGCGACCTCAAGCCGGGTAATCTCATGATCGTTCGTGACGCCGCCAAGGGGAAAGAACAGCTCAAGGTACTCGATTTCGGCATGGCCAAGCTCGTGGAGTCGGGGAGGTCGCCTGACGACGCCTCCTCCACGTTCGCCAGGTTCGGCGGCACTCCCGCCTACGCCAGTCCGGAGCAATTCGGCGACCATCACCTCGACGGCCGAAGCGATCTGTACTCCGTCGGCGTCATTCTCTACGAGCTTCTGACCGGGCGTTTGCCGTTCGATTCCCCTGGCAACGTCTTCGCATGGTCTCACGTCCACCGTGACGTGCCTCCGCCCCCCTTCGCCTCGCGAAACCCCGCGGTGCGCGTTTCCCCCGCGCTCGAAGCGGTCGTCATGAGATGCCTCGCGAAGGAGCCGTCGAAGCGATACCAGACCGCCAACCAACTCACCAACGCCTACGACGAAGCCCTGGCCTCGTCTGTTCCCCGGCCCGTCGTCGATCCAGGACCGCGGATTCCGAACCCACCGGCACCGGCACCGCCACCGGCGCGATACAAGCCTTCCTCGATCTCGGTTCCTCCGCCCGTTCAGCGACCCGTGGTCGACAAGCCACCCGAACCCTCGAAACGCAAACCCGAGCCGAAACCCGGGAACGGCGATCGCCACGCCATCGTGGCCCTGGTCTCGGCGGTCCTGACGACGTTTCTGCTCGCCTGGATCGTCAAGTCGCTCGTTTCCCCGACACGACGACCGCCGACCCCCGCGGGTAGCGCCATCCACCACGCGATCCTGGCCGACGTCACGACGCTCGACACGGAGCGACGCAAGTACGCGCGTTACTTCAGCAATCGCCACCTGGTCGAGGAAGGAGCGTCGGCGGACCTGATCGGCCAGCACCGCCAGGCGCTCGCGAGAACCGTGAATCGGCTCTCCCGGGTCGAACGCCCGGTCACTCTCACGCCGGTGGACCAGGCCGGGACGATCTTTCGAATCGACCTGCGTGAGACGGGGTGGGACGCCCTGCCCTTCCGCGCCCTTCGGCGCGACGGCCAATCGTCCCAAAGCCCGGTCAACCTCTTCGACCTGGTGCTGCTGGAATACCCCTACGGGGTCGTGCCCCAGGGGTCGGCCGACTACGATCGTCTTGACAAGGAATACTTGCGCGTCGCCTCCCTGGCGCGGCCGGTCGCGTACGTCCGAGGCGATTGGTTCGTGACCCTCGCGGGTCTTCGTCCACTGAGCGAGGACCTTCCAGGCCATTCCAGGGCGAGCCAGGCGGACTCGGACGCGGGGCCAGAGTCCCGCGTCGTGAGGGACCGTTACGCGGGCGACCTGACGTTCGGGCGCGCCCTGGCCGAGCTGGGCGGCGCGAGCCTGGCCAGTTCGTTTCGCAGGGTCTGCGCGCTGCCCAGCCTGAACCTGAAAACTCTGACCCAGGCCGGTGGATCCATCAGCCGAGAACTCTGGGAGGCTTCCTATCCCGAGGTGATTCGGGCGCTCCGCCAGGGCCGCCCAGTGCCGAACCTCGACAATCTCTCCCGGCGACCCCTGAACGTCGACGGATTGAATCTCTCAGTGAACGCGAGTTCTTTCCGGATCGGAGAACCCGTCGACGTGACGATCCAGAACCTGACCGACCATGAGCTGGCCATCGAGTTGGTCGGCTCGCGCTACGGCGAGGCCCGATGGATCGACGTCGCCCCCGATCGGCTCGGCCCCGGCGGGTCGACCCCGGCGCGGGCGTCCTGGAAATTCGTCGCGCCGGAGCGGCTCACCGTTTTTGGGCGCAAGGGAGGCGGGCTCGGTAGCGTCTTGCTTCAGTCCAAGGACGAGGACGTGGCCGACCGCGTGCTTCACCCGGTCGACTTGCGAGACGGTTCGGAGCCCGACCCCTCCTGGCGGAAGCGGACGTTGGACGTCAACCGCGACTGACCACTGGCGGAAACCGCCAGAGGAACCGAGATGCTCCCCACCACCCGCAAGCCCCGTCGCGCCGTCGTCGTGTCCCTGGGAATCCTCGTCGGCGGCTGGCTGGTCCTGGCCCCCCGCCCGGTCGCGTTGGGCCAGGGCCCCGGCCCAGAGCTCGACGCGGCCCTGCGATCGGCCCAAACCCTGTACGGTCAAGGTAAGTTCGCCGAGGCGGAGGCCGCCGCCCGATCGGCCCTACGGCAAGCCGACGACGGATTCGGCCCAAGACATCCCTACTCGGGTATGGCGAGGAACCTCCTTGGCACGATCCTGGCCTCGAACGCCAAGGCCAGGGAGGCGCTACCCCTGCTCGAGGACGCCCTGGAGATATTCCAGAACCAGGGGGGCCCCGGCCTGCCCGCGGCGTTCCAGACCATGGAAAACCTGGGAAGGACCCAACTCGGCCTCGAAGATCTGGACGGGGCCGAACGGACCTTCAAGCGATTGCGGGACGAGGCCGGAGAAGGCTCCACGGAGCAAGCCAACGGCTTCGGCGGGCTCGCGGACGTGGCGATCCGAAGGGAGAGACCCGCCGAGGCCGTGCCGCTGGCCGAGCGCGCCTTGAAGATCGTCGAGGCGAAGCACCCCAGGGGAAGCCCCGAGGCGATCCGACTGGTGATCGCGCTGGCGAAAGCGTATTCGGCGAACCGGCAACATGACCAGGTCGTCTCCCTCTGCGAGTCGACCCTGAAGGCGATGGAGGCCCGGGGGGCCGGCGACGACCCCGCCACGGCCGACCTCCGCGGCTACCTCGGCATGGCCGCCACGGCGCTGACACGCTGGGAACTCGCCGAGACCCAGCTCAAACGGGCCCTGGCGACGGCCACGCGGCATTACGGACCCAACCACCGCCAAACGGCCGCGATCACCAACGCCCTGGCGAACTACCAGCAGGCCCGAGGACGTCCCGAGGAGGCCCGCAAGCTCCTGGAACAGGCGGGTTCGGAGATCACCCCCGAGGGAGGGGGACAGGCCGCGGACCTTCCGGCGAACCTGATCAACCGAGCGGGAGCTCTGATCAACGCCGGCCGCCACGCCCAGGCCGAATCCTTGCTCGACCAGGCGTTGAAAACCCTCGAAGCCCAGGGAGACGGCAAGGACCCCCTGATGGCGAAGGCCCTCAACGCCAAGGCCACTCTCTATCAGGCCACCGGCCGCCGCCCCCAGTCCGTCGAGCTACTGGAGCGCGCCCTCAAGATCTCGGAGGACTGGAACGGTCCCGACCACTACGATACCGCGATGATCGCGTACAACCTGGGCACCT
>JBFWRA010000732.1:0-3556 GCA_050249155.1 Isosphaeraceae bacterium
AAGCGTCCAGCCGCTCGAAGCTCTCGTCCCAGTAGCGCCGGTAGGTCTCCGCCCACTGGACGACCTCTCGAATCGGTTCGGCCACCAGTCGTCGCGGACGGCGCTGAGCCTCGCGGCCTCGCGTGATCAGCCCGGCGCTTTCCAGCACCCGAAGATGTTTGGAGACCGCGGGCCCGCTGATGGTGAACGGTTCCGAAAGCTCCTTGACCGTCGCCGGTCCTTCCGCGAGCCTCGCGAGAATGGCGCGTCGCGTCGGATCGGCCAGCGCGGCGAACGTGTTGCTCAACGCGTCCGTAGCCATGTTGATCTATCCACATGGTTAGCTAACCAGACGGTTATCTACAGGGAGGGGACGGGTCTGTCAAGCGATCCTTCTCCTTAACCAGGAGGATTGCGAAGTCGCTCCGAGGACTGGCGAGCTTGACTCGCGAAGGCCGTTCCCAAAGCCCCGGTGGGGCTTGAAGACGTGGATTCCCCCAGGGAGGCCAAGCGCCCGGTTCTCCCAGACGACTTCGCAATCCTCCTGTCTCCTCGACGGCCAGAACGTGGTCACCCCATCCCGTGCTTCTTGAGCTTGCTGCAGAAGGTGCTGCGAGGAAGGCCGAGAAGTCTGGCGGCCTCGCTCTTGTTCCCTCGCGCGTCGTCCAGGGCGTCGACCAGGCGCTGGCGCTCGTACGCGAGATACTCGGAGTCCCAGGCGTCGGCGTTGGGGGCGTCCGACCCGGCCCAGATGGAATCGGATCGCGCGGCGGGGGCTTTGGACCGAGTGGACTCCACCGTCCGGGGCGCGGGGGCTCCGATGGGGACCGGAACGCTGAACCGCGCGGCGCGACGAGAGGGGCGACGGACCTCGATCGGCAGGTCGTCCCGTGTCACGGCGGGGCCGTCGGCCAGTACGACCGCGCGCTCGATGACGTTCTCCAACTCGCGGACGTTCCCGGGCCAGTCGTACGCCTCCAGCGCGTCGACGGCTCCCTCGTCGAGGTGGGTCACGGCCTTGCCGCTGCGTCCGGCGTGCTGACGGAGAAAATGGACCGCCAGCTCGAAGACGTCGTCCTTGCGATCTCGAAGGGACGGGGTTCGGAGGCTGATGACGTTGAGCCGATAATAGAGGTCTTCCCGAAACCGGCCCGCGGCGATGAGGGCCTCCAGGTCCTGGTGAGTCGCTGCGAGAAGGCGAACGTCGACCCGGACGGTCTGCGAACTTCCGACGCGTTCAAACGCCAGTTCCTGGAGGACGCGCAAGAGCTTGGTTTGCACTTCGAGATTGACGTCCCCAATCTCGTCGAGAAAGAGCGTTCCGCCGTTGGCCTGTTCGAACCGACCCACCCGGTCCCGGTCCGCGCCGGTGAAGGCCCCTTTGACGTGGCCGAAGAGTTCGCTCTCCAGAAGGGTTTGGGAGAGCGCCGCGCAGTGGACTTTCACGAACGGGCGGCCCGCCCTGGGGCTGGCGGCGTGGATCGCCTCGGCCAGAAGTTCCTTGCCGGTGCCGCTCTCTCCTCGGATCAAGACGGCCGAGGAACTCTCGGCGACCTTGCGGGCGGTCTCGATCATCTGTCGGACGGCTCGGCCCGAGCCCTTGATCCTGTCGAAAACCGAGTCCTCGCCGTGAGCCGACACTCGCGTTCGTCGCGGATCGTCGGGGGCGGAATCCTCAGTGGATCGGGAACCGCCCGACGGGTCGATGATCTGGTCCTGAAGCAAGAGAATTCGACGTTGTTGCTCGGCGATCTTCTCAACCTTGTCGTGAAGTTCCTGGTTGAGAGATTCCAGGGTTCGCTGAATGCCAGCGGAATGCAAGGCCAGCGTGGCCACCGAGCTGAGCGCGCTGAGAAACGCGAGTTCCTCGTCCTCGTAGGGCATGCCGCTGCGTTTTGGGCCGAGGATCAGCAGGCCGTCGACCTCGCCCTCGGCGACCATGCCGGTCGCGGCCTCGCCACCCAGCGCGATCATCGCGTCGGTGGCGGCGTCGAACGAGCCCCCCAGCGCGACGGTCATGGGAAGTCGGACCGCGGGGACCTGGCTGAGCCGAGCCACCAGGGGGTTCTCCCGAGCGATCGCGCGATCGTCGGGGGGGGGACCGTGGGAGGCCGCCAGCGAGAGCGGTTCCCCAGGAGCCTCGCGGAGGTAAACGGACCCCCACTCCAGGCGAAGTACTTCGGAGACGGCCTCCAACAGTCGACGTCCCAGCGTGTCGCGATCCACCAGGCGGCCCACCGCGACGTTCATCTTGCGCATCGCCTGGTCGAACTTGTACTTCTCACGGTGGAAACGACGATCCAGGGCCTTCTGAAACCGGCCCCTGGCCAGTTCCGACAGCGTGAGCACCAGAACGACGGTCAGTCCCGCGACCATCGCGCCTCGCCAGGTTGGGTTGGCCGAGAGCAGCCGGTCCCGGAAAAAGAACCCGCTCAACAACAACACACCCGAATAGAGCAAACCCGCGGAAACGCTGATCACCACCGAGACCATGCTCCGCCTGATGATCGGCTCGACCTGCATCAGCTTGTAACGCGTGATGCTGACCGCGTAGGCGATCGTGAACAGCAGCGAGACCCCGAACATCGGCCAAGCCGAGCTATCACGACCCAGGGTCGCCGGATCGGTCGCCGCTTGCGCCAGCAAGTACCCGATCAAAACCGTCGAAACCAGCGCGGCCAGGAAGATCCACTGAACCTGGCTGCGCTCCGAGCGCGTCGCCGCCCTTCGGAAACTCTGCGAGAGACACCAGACGCAGAGCCCGAACACCAGCGTCGCCAGGACGACGTACCCCAGGGCCAGTGATTTCAGCCAGTCCAGCGCGAGTAAGACCTGCTCATCTCGGCCGCGGTCCGAGAGCCACTTCGACCAGAACATCGCCCCCCAGATCGCCGCGAGGTACGCCGTGGGAACTCCATAAAGGCCCCCGCGAACCAGCACCGGATGCTTCGCGAGAATCGGGTTCGTCCTGGGAAAGACCAGGTAGAAGTGGAGCGTGACCACCGGTAGGAACACCGCGAATCCCGCGAACGGGTAAATCAGCCACGGCTCCGTGACGATCTCGGTCCAGTGAAATCCCCCCATGTACGCGCCCACGGTGAAGACGCAAAGCCAGAAGAACAACAAGGCCGAATCGTCCCCTGGACGCTTCCAGAAGACCCTGGCCCCGATCAGGAAGATCACCATCTCCAGGCCGAACCAGAGGACCGACCAGACGTAGGAGGCCGAGGGTCGGTAGCGCACCTCCACCGTCGCCGACTTGTTCGCGCCGGTGGCCGCGTCCACCCAACTCACGGGAACCGTCGCGTTGACCTGCGGCGAGAGGCTCCGCAACGCCTTGACGTAATCGGCGTAGTTGCGCACCGACATCGTGCCGATGGAAGTCAAGACGTCCCCGACGTTGGGACGATCGCCATTCCAGGCGTAAACGTCGGAAACTGGCTCCACCACCTCGACATTGAAGATGCAACGGACGCCGACGTCGCCCATCAGGGCGACCATCAACATCACCGCCGAGGAATATACCAGCACGAGTACCGCGAATCCCACCACCAGGATTCGCCCCGATCGTTGAACT
>JBFWRA010000733.1:0-3545 GCA_050249155.1 Isosphaeraceae bacterium
GCTCACGAGTACTTTCGTTGCGTCCCGTATGGAGCCATGTCCGAGATCGCCGAACTCCTGGAGATCACGCCCGCGGAAGTTCATGACACGATGAGCTTTTACGGGTTCTTTCCCCAGGCCCCCATCGGCGCGAGGCGGATCTGGGTTTGCCGGTCGATCTCCTGCATGCTTCGGGGAGGCGAGGAGGTCCTTGAGACCGTTTGTCGGAAGCTGGGCATCGAATCGGGCCAAACGACCCGGGACGGAGCCGTCACCGTCGAGTTCGCCGAATGCCTGGGAATCTGTGATTTCGCCCCCGCCGCGCTGGTGGACGACGGCCGGGTCTTCGGCCCGCTGGACGAGACCAGCGCCGACGCCATGCTCGCGGAAGTGCGCAAGAGTTGATTCGAACCTCGAACGTGTCAAAGATCCGTGGCCCTCGCCCCTTCCACCGCCCGGCGACAGGCTGGCGCGCGATCGCAACGCAACGCAACGCTGAGAGGAGCGTCCGGACGTGGCGGATTTTGAACCGGTCCTGAGTCGAAACTGGGCGCTGCCCGACTCCCAGACCTTGAAGGTCTACGAGTCTCGGGGGGGATACCAGGCCTCCCGAAAAGCGCTCACGACGATGGACCCCGACGGCGTCGTGAACCTCGTCAAGGATTCGGAATTGCGAGGCCGCGGGGGCGCGGGATTCCCCTGCGGGATGAAGTGGACGTTCCTTCCGAAAGATCGGAAGGAAACGCTGATGTGCGTCAACGGCGACGAGAGCGAGCCGGCGACCTTCAACAACCGGCTCCTCATCGAGCGCGACCCGCACCAGTTCCTTGAAGGAATTCTCATCTCCTGCTACGCGACCCGGGCGAGCACCGCCTACGTCTACCTCCGTTACGAATACATCCGCGGCTTCGAGATCATGGAACGAGCCATCGAGGAGGCCCGGGCCGCCGGTCACCTCGGGAAGAACGTCTACGGCTCGGGGTTCGACCTGGAGGTCTGGTGCCACCGGGGAGCGGGCGCTTACATCTGTGGCGAGGAGACCGGGCTCATCGAGAGTCTCGAAGGCAAGCGCGGCTGGCCCCGGATCAAACCCCCGTTCCCCGCGATCGAAGGGGCGTTTCGCAAGCCCACCGTCGTGAACAACGTCGAGACGCTTTGCTGCGTCCCCCACATCGTCGAACGGGGCTCCGACTGGTTCAAGTCGATCGGCACCCCGAAGAGCTACGGCCCCAAGCTCTACTGCGTCTCGGGTCACGTGAACAAGCAAGTTTGCGTGGAGCTGCCTCTGGGCGTCTCCTGCCGCGAACTGATCGACCGGCACGCCGGCGGCGTCTGGAAAGGACGCAAGGCCAAGGCGGCGGTGCCCGGCGGAATCAGCATGGGCCTGCTTTCCGCCGACGAACTGGACACGCCCCTGGACTTTGAAAGCCTTCGCAAGCCCGGCTGCCTGGGCCTGGGCACCGCCGCGGTGACCGTGATCGACGACCAGACGCCCATCATCGACGTGCTTTACAACACGTCCCGGTTCTTCGCCCATGAAAGTTGCGGCCAGTGCACTCCCTGTCGGGAAGGAACCGGCTGGATGTACAAGATGATCAAGCGGATCAAGGCCGGCGGCGGTCGCCTTGAAGACCTCGACGTCCTGCGACAACTCTCCCAGAACATGGGGATCATGCCAGGGACCACGATCTGCGGACTGGCCGACGGTGCCGCCTGGCCGATCAAGAACGCCCTGGCCAAGTTCCGACCCGAACTCGAAGAGTACATCCGCGCCAACCAGTCCCCCGAGCGGGCCGTCACCCCGCTTCAGCGACGGATCGCCCTGGGAACGGCCCCCACAGGCGTGACTTCCAACCCACTCCCGGTGCTCGGCGGTCCCGCCGTCCCGCTCCGCTCGACCCCCACCGCGTGAAGGCGAAGGCAGCACGATGGCGATCATCATCATCAACGGTCGCGAATACGCCATCCCTGAAGGGGAGAAGCTCAACGCCATCCAGATGGCCCAACGAGCCGGCGTCGACATTCCCTACTACTGCTGGCACCCCGCGCTCTCGGTGGTCGCCAACTGCCGGATGTGCGAGGTCGAGGTCGGCAGCCGCGACGCGAGGACCGGCGAGATCAAGATGGTCCCGAAACTCGTCCCCGCCTGCCAGACGCCGGCGAAGGACGGCACCGTCCTGGTCACCAATAGCCCGAAAGTCGTCGAACATCAGCGCATGATCATGGAGCTTCTCCTGATCAACCACCCGCTGGATTGCCCGGTCTGCGACCAGGCCGGCGAATGCGGCCTCCAGGATTACAGCTACCAGTACGGTCAGGCGGTCCATCGGTTCGTCGAGGAACGAACCGTCAACCCCCGAAAAGACGTCTCCGACGCGATCCAGCTGAACCAGGATCGCTGCATCATGTGCACACGCTGCGTCCGCTTCACCCGGGAGATCACCCAGACCGGCGAACTTCAGGTCATGAGGCGCGGGAACCACGCGGAGATCGATATCTTCCCCGGCCATCCCGTCGACAACCCCCTCGCCGGAAACGTCGTGGACCTCTGCCCGGTCGGAGCCTTGCTCGACAAGGACTTCCTCCATAAGCAGCGCGTCTGGTTCCTCTCCAAGCATGACGCGATTTGCACGGGTTGCTCCACGGGTTGCAACGTCTCCGCCGAGGAGAACCGCGGCCAGCTCTGGCGTTACAAGCCCCGGTTCAACCCCCACGTCAACGATTACTGGATCTGCGATGAAGGCCGGGCAAGCTACCAGTTCGCCAACGATCCCGGGCTCCTCTCCGCGACCTACCTTCGCGACGGGAACGATCTGAAAACCAGCCCAATCGACCAGACGCTGACCCGCGTCGGCCGGGAACTCGCCAGGCTCTCCGACGAGGGCGCGACGACCGCCGGAATCCTCTCCCCGTTCCTCACGATCGAGGAAGCCTACCTCCTGGCGAGTTACCTCAAATCGTTGAATCCCGCCAACGTCCTGGCGATGGGCCCCGTGCCGGTCGAAGGGACCGACCTGACCTTCACCCCCGACGCCCACAAGGGACGAACCGGCGACACCAGCTTCGTCGTCCCCCGGCCCTTCACGATCCACGCCGAGAAGTGCCCGAACCGTCGAGGAATCGAGCTGATCCTCGAGCATTTCCAGGGTTCGATCATCTCGTTCGAGGAGATCACGAGGAGGCTGGCCTCCAAGGAATTCCAGGCCCTCTACGTCGCCTCGGACGCCGTCAAACCCTGGATCGACCCAGCGACGTCCCAGAAGATTCGCGACGGAGTCGCGTACCTGGTCGTTCAGGACACGACCGTGACCCCGCTGGCGCAGTCCGCCGACGCCGTGATCGCCGGCGCCACCTTCGCGGAAAAAGCGGGCTGTTATGTGAACGCGGACGGGCGCATCCAGTACGCGGAGGCTTCGCTCCCTCCACGCGACGGCGCGTTGCCCGACCTCGACGTCTTCGCGATCCTCACCGGTCGAGGCGCGGGACCGGTGTCATCGACCGACGTCCTGAAAGACCTCGCCAGGGCCGTCCCCGCCTTCGCCAGCGCGCGGGATGGGATCGTGCCC
>JBFWRA010000734.1:0-3543 GCA_050249155.1 Isosphaeraceae bacterium
CCGTTTCGGCTCCTGCCGACTCAGACCAGTCAAACGATGCTGGTCGTGCCCCAGTCCGCGCCCGTGGTCAACGTCTCCGTCCCCATCCTGAACGCGGCCCGTTCCCACCGGTGGTTTCAACGAAACGCACCGGCGCGGGTGCCGTTCATGACGCGACTTTTCAACGGCCCGTGATGACCGACGCGGACCTGAATCGTTCCCGTGTCGAGCGACCGCTAAACGCTCTCGAAGCCCACTCCGGGTGATCGATGAACGGATTGCGATTCCCCTGGATCTCGAAGATCGCTTGATTGCGATGCTTCTCGTGCTCGGTCACCGGGGTTTGTGCGTGCCAGTCGAGCAAGGTCTCCACGCCCCCCTCCACGTCCTCGTAACGGTCGTCGAACCGACCCGGGTACCGGAGCATGAAGTAAAGCGTCGCCCGGGCGACCTTGCCTTTACCCATGAACGGCTCGAAGAATCCCCGTTCCGTGAACCCGCAGCGCGGACGAAGGGCCTCCCGCCCGATCGCGAACTTTCCAAAGTCGCGATACGGCAGATTCCCCCGAAAACTATTGCATTGATGCTGACATGTAAACAGATGATGCAGATCGCCCTGCATGGGGGCCCGGTCCTGGAACCATGACTGGGGCACGACGTGTTCGCAGTTGAACGGTTCCGCGGCCTCCAGCGCCGCGATCATGCGTTCCAGCGATTCCTCGGTCAGGTTCGCCTCGCGGGCCTTGCGCTTCTCGATCACCCGTTCCAGTCGACGTTCCAGTTCAAAGTCTTCTCGGATGAATGACCCTGGATCAAACCGCTCGTCCGAGTAGATACTTCGCACGTTTTTCTCGGGCTGAAGATCCACCCAGGCGTAGAGATGCTGAATTCGGGCCACCCGGTACGAGAGTCGGTTCGCATGGGTGTTCGTGAGGAGGGTCGTCAACGCGTCTCGAAAGGGTTCCCCGTCCACAACACGATCGACGTCGCGGTAGTAACGCTCCCGATCGCGACGGTCCTTCTCGGCGTCGAAATAGCGCCGAGTCCGCGCGCGCTCCAGGTTCCGGAGGCCACGTTCTTCGAGGGACCCGGTCTCCTCCGAAGGGGGCGCGTCGGGGACCGCGCCGACCGCTCCGTTCGCGATCGCGATGGAAATCGGCGACGCGTCGTGGCCCAGGGTCAAGGTGAGAGTCAGGGTGATCGGTACGCTGACGGTCGTCGGGCCCACCACGGCCTTGTGAAGGGCACCGTTGCGGTGAGGAGGCTCGGGATCGGTGGGGACCGGCCACGGATCGAGCGGGAGGGTGGAGTCCGGATTCTCCGCGAGGGCTTCCTCCTCGTTGGGGGGGAAGCTCGTCGGCTCGGGAAATCCCTCCATCACTTTGGGGCGGTCGGTCCCCACTTTGCGCGCCACGTCGGCCACGATTCGGCTGATGCGGATTCCCTCGTTGCCGATCCACTGAATGAGCGCGGGGTCGTCAACCTCCTCGTTCCAGATCCGGCCGTCCCTGGTCAGAATGCGACCCTGGCCGTCCATCAGCGGGACCCCGCTATGGTGGAGGCAAACGACGTCCCATTGATCGTTGAACACCGGAGCGCCCGACGATCCGGGCATGGTGTCCGTCTCATAATGCAAGTACCGTTCCAGCAACGCCGTGAATCGGTTCTGCCGGAGGGCGACTCGCTTGGGCGCTCCGCCCGGATGCTGGATGATGTTCAGAGCTTCTCCCCGCAGCACCTTGCCGACGGCTGGATTCAGCGGGACGTGCGCGAATTCGTCGAGTGTCCTCCGCGCCGATTTCGGTCGCACGGCGACCAGGGCGTAATCCAGTTGCTCCTCGGGACTGGCGACGAAGAACTCCTCGGGGGCCAGTCGAAAGGTGACCGACGCCTCGACGCCCACGCCGTCGGGGGAATCCTCGAAGTCAAACTCGGCGGAGCAACGCGCGGCGTCCTCCTTACTGGGGATCACGTGCGCGTTGGTCAGCAAGAGTCGAGGTCCGACGAGGAACCCCGTGGCGATCCGCCGCGATCCCAATCTGACGCAGCAGACGGAGCGGGCCACGATCGCTCCTCGATCGAGAAACGAGGTCGAGAGCAGATCGTCGTCGCCGATGATCCGTTCCAGTCCGGGCCGCCGCCGCGCGATCGCCCGGGCCTCGGAGCGCTCGGGGCTGGCCTTCAACTCGTCGGCGACCGCGACGGCTTCCTGGTGATCGATTCCAAGGTGCTCGACGCGCCGCTCCACTCGGTCCTTGACTTCGATCTCGGCCGGGGAAGCGCCCCGCCGGAGCGCGCGCTTGACGCGTTCCCGTTCGGGAGCGCTCGCGCGGAACCTCGCGATCGTGTCGGTGTTGTGGATTTGCGATCGAAGATCATGTGTCAACGTCATGGGATCGCCTCCATCCATCGAGATTCCAACGTGTCACTTCATCACCCGCCCCAGAGGTTCAAGCAAGCCTTGAATCCAGAACGCCAGGCTGGGAAACGCCGTCAAGACGAGCCCGATCACGGGGAGTGACAGGGGTCCGATCGTCTTGAGGAACGCCACGTCGAGGTTGATCGCGTTCGGCGTGGTGCGCGAGACCCGGCTGACGAACGGATCTCGATCGAGCTGAATGAACACCCAGGCCGCCACGGCCGCGGCCGCCAGAACCTGAACCCAGACCAGTAACGTGAGAATGCGTTGCGGATGAAACGGATAAAACGTCACCGCCGCCAGCATCAGCACGGGGCCAAGAATCAAGAACGACGTGAGACCGCGCACGATCGGAGCGAATCGCTTCAGGTGAAGAATGATGTGGATCAAAAAAAGCTCCTCGGCGCGGTTGAGCCACTCCGTACCCTCGGCATGTGAGTCTCCGGTCTCGCGAGGGGATCGGGACCGGGTTCGCTCGGTCCGCGCATCACGTTGAACCGAGGGACTCGACGCGACCACGGCGCGTTCCCCCGCGTGCTCGCGACCGAGCTGACCGTTGGGCTCGCGACGCCGATCGGCCGGGCGCGATTGACTCGCGTCCGGGGTCGTCCGAGCGCCCGCCGCGTCGCGCGTCGATTCTTTCGAGCGCATGCTCCGATCGTTCCAGAGCTTCAAGAGAAATGGCAGGATCGCCCCCGCGAGTCGCGGTGGGGCGACCTCGACGCCTTGGGAATCCCGGTCGGCGGACGCGGTCTGGTGCAGTCTTCGCAACGCCTCCTCGGCCTCGGCGTGACTCCATCCCAGACCATGGTCGCGATCCACTTTCCTGAGATATCGGCCGACCGGTGATCGCCGACAGGTCGACAGGGCCGCGTCGGCGTGAAGCTCACGGCTCAACGAACGCGCATAGGCCGACTCGATCAACGCGCTGGCCTCGGCCGAGGCCCTCCCGTCGTTGGAACCTCCAATTTGACCGATGAACCGGCTGAAGCTGTCGGAGACTTCCCGGGGAAGTCGCTCCATCGCCCGATCGATCGGCAAAACGTTGAGTTCCTTGAGCAGCTTGTCCAGCTGACTCCAGATGCTGAGTAGCCGGATGAACTCCACCACGTAGATCACGAAAAACACGTCGAGCGTCAGGAGGA
>JBFWRA010000735.1:0-3538 GCA_050249155.1 Isosphaeraceae bacterium
CGGGATCGCCAGACGAGGGGAATGACGAGGTCCGGGGAACGTCGGGCGCCTACGACCCGTTCCGGTCGCTTCGGTCCGATTTTCCCCAAATGGCGTCTCCGATGAAATTGGTCAAGGTCTTGACGTAATTGGCTCGCTCGAACGCCTCGGGGTTGCGGCTATTCTTTTGGGACAATCTTCCCTTCATTTGTTCCACTGAGTCATACTCTTTTTCCTCAAGCCAGGCGTGGAGCCCGTCGAGCATGACGCGGAGGTGTCCCGGCCCCTTCTTGAGGAGCGAGGAGGCGACCATCGTCACGTCGGCCCCCGCCAGGAGGAGTTTGACGACGTCGGCGGAGGTGTGGACGCCGGTCGTCGCCGCGAGTGACGCCTCGAGCTGGCCGCGGAGGATCGCGACCCACCGCAAGGGAAGTCGCAGCTCGTCGCTGGTGCTCAGCACGAGGTTGGGGCGGACTTCCAGCGTCTCCAGGTCGACGTCCGGCTGGAGAAAGCGATTGAAAAGGACGAGGCCGTCCGCGCCCGACTGGACGAGGCGGCGGGCCATGTTCGGCAGAGCGCTGAAGTAGGGGCCGATCTTCACGGCGACGGGGATCGTGACCTCGCGCCGGACCGCCGAGAGGATGTCGAGGTATCGAGCCTCGACCCCCTCGGAGGTGGTGAACGGGTCGGCGGCGATCAGATACACGTTGAGTTCCAGGGCGTCGGCGCCGGCGTCCTGGATACGTTGGGCGTGTTTGGTCCAGCCGCCTCGGGTCGCGCCGTTGATGCTGCCGATGATGGGAATGGAAACGGCCTTCTTGGCCGCCTCGACGTGCCGCAGGTAGGCGTCCGCGCCGGAGTTGTAGGACTCGATCTCGGGGAAATAGGTCAGGGCTTCGTGGAAGCTGTGGGAGGGGTCCTCGTAGTATTCGAAGGCTTCCATCTCCTCGTGGACGATCTGTTCCTCGAAGAGGGAGGGCAGCACGGCGGCGGACGCGCCGGCCTCTTCCAGTCGCTGAAGCCCCTCGACGCTGCCGGAGAGGGGCGAGGCCGAGACCATCAAGGGGTGCGCGAGTTTCAGGCCGAGATAGGTCGTTCTTAGATCGACGCTCATGACTTCGCCTCCTCGACGATCTCCATGTGGTCGGGAACCGAGCGTTCGATCCCGGCCATTTGTTCATAGTATCGCCAACGTTCGTCCACGTCGCGTTGGGCCAGGGCCATGAGCCGCTCGGCGCGCTCGGGGTTGGAGCGGGCGAGCATCGCGTAGCGGGCTTCCTTCATGGCGAAGTCTTTCAGGCGCATCGTCGGCTTGCGACTGTCGAGATGGAAGGGGTGTTTGCCGTCCCCGGCAAGCCTCGGATCGTAACGGAAGAGGGGCCAGTAGGCGCTGTTGACGGCCGCCTTCTGGTGGGACATCGCGGTGGACATTTCGCAGCCGTGGGCGATGCAATGGCTATAGGCCAGAATCAGGGAGGGCCCACGGTATGACTCAGCCTCCTGAAACGCCTTGAGAGTTTGCAAGGGGTTGCCACCCATCGCCACCTGCGCCACGTAGACGTTGCCGTAATCCACGGCGAACATGCCCAGGTCCTTCTTCGCGACCGACTTGCCGTTGGCGGCGAACTTGGCCACCGCGGCTCGGGGCGTGGCCTTCGAAGCCTGGCCGCCGGTATTGGAGTACACCTCGGTATCCATCACCAGGACGTTGACGTCTCGACCCGAGGCCAGGACGTGGTCCAGGCCGCCAAAGCCGATGTCGTAGGCCCAACCGTCACCGCCGACGATCCAGACGCTGCGCCTGACCAGCGAGTCCGCCACGTCGTGAAGCGTTCGCGCCCGGGGATCGTCCTTGAGGGCGGCGAGCCGTTCCTTGAGCGCCGCGACGTGGCCCCGCTGCCGGGTGACGGCTTCCTCGTCTTCCTGGGCATTGGTCAGGAGGGCCGAGACCAGCTCGCCGTCCAGCTCGGCGGCTAGTCCTCGAAGGAGATGCTCGGCGTACTCCCTTCGCTGATCGACGGCCAGGCGGAAACCCAGGCCGAACTCGGCGTTGTCCTCGAATAGCGAGTTGGCCCAGGCGGGCCCGCGCCCATTGGCGTCGGTGGCCCAGGGCGTCGTCGGCAGGTTCCCGCCGTAAATCGAGCTGCACCCCGTCGCGTTGGCGATCAGGGCGCGGTCGCCGAAGAGCTGGCTCATCAGCTTCAAGTAGGGTGTCTCGCCGCAGCCGGCGCAGGCCCCCGAGAATTCAAACAACGGCTGAAGAAGTTGCGATCCCTTGACGAGTTCCGACTTGACCGTGAGGCGGTCGAGTTCGGGGACCGCCAGGAAGTGGTCCCAGTTGGCGCGCTCCTCCTCCAGGTGGTCACGCGTCGATCGCATGTTGATCGCTTTATGTTTGGCCGCCGACTTGCTGACGGCCGGGCACACGTCGACGCAAATGCCGCAACCGGTGCAGTCGTCCGGGGCGACCTGGACCGTGTACGCCAGGCCAGGCAGGTCCTTGCCACTCCAGGGTTTCGACGGGAAGGACGCCGGCGCGCCCGCCAGCGCCGCGGGATCGTAGGCCTTCGTGCGGATCGTGGCGTGGGGACACACCAGGGCGCAAAGACCACATTGAATGCAAATCTCCGCGTCCCAGATGGGGATTTCCTGGGCGATGGTTCGCTTCTCGTAGCGAGTCGTCGCCGTGGGAAACGCGCCGTCGACCGGCATGGCGCTGACGGGGAGAAGATCTCCCTTGCCCTCGATCATCAACCGTGTGACGCGCTTGACGAAGTCGGGCGCGTGATCGGGAATCATGGGTTCCCAGTCCGGGGGGCCCTCCGCGAAGTCGGTGGGGACCGCCACTTCTCGAAGCGCGCCCAGGGCACCGTCAATGGCCGCGAAGTTGCGCTCCAGCACCGATTCGCCGAGTTTGCCGTAGCTCTTCTTCACGGCCTCCTTGATCTCGGCGATGGCCGTCTCGCGGGGGAGCACTCCCGAGAGCGCGAAGAAACAGGTCTGCATCACCGTGTTGATCCGACCGCCCAGCCCCGCGTCGCGAGCCACGCTCAGCGCGTCGACGACGTGGAATCTCAGCCGCTTCTCGACGATCTGACGACGGACCGTCGTGGGCAGGTGATCCCAGACCGTGTCCGGCCCGTGGGGACTGTTCAACAGAAACGTCGCGCCCGGTTCGGCCACGCCCAGCACGTCGACGCGTTCCAGATGGCTCCACTGATGGCAGGCGACGAAGTTGGCCCGCTCGATCAGGTAGGAGGAATTGATTGGCCGAGGGCTGAAACGCAGATGCGAGACGGTCGTCGAACCGGACTTCTTGGAGTCGTAAACAAAATAGCCCTGCGCGTACAGTTCGGTGCGCTCGCCGATGATCTTCACCGTGTTCTTGTTCGCGCCGACGGTGCCGTCGGAGCCCAGTCCATGAAACACGGCGCGAAGGACGTCGTCTGGTTCCGAGATCAGCGTCGGATCGTGCTTGAGGCTCAGATGCGTCACGTCGTCGACGATCCCGAGGGTGAACCTCCGCTTTGGCTGGGGTTTCGCCAGTTCGTCGAAGACC
>JBFWRA010000736.1:0-3538 GCA_050249155.1 Isosphaeraceae bacterium
GGCGTTCATGTCAAAGAATGGCGGCTGAAGGATCGCCGCGGGGAACACGATCTCGTTCATGCCGGGATTGTAATAGGCGTTGACCGTTTGCGGGGTCATCAGCCACTCGCCCCGGTCGACCGGCTTGCCCAGCTTGTTCAACTGCCGGTCGAACTCGAACGCCTCGGCCCGGCGGACGTTTCCGACCAGATCGCCACGCTTGATCGTCAACGCCGAGTAGTCGCGCCAGGTCGCGGGATGGCCGATCTTCGGTGTGAACTTCTCGAGTTTCTCGATCGCCTTCTCACGTGTCTCCGGAGACATCCAATCCAGCGTTTCGATATCCTCGCGATAGGCCGCGACCAGGTTCTTGACCAGGTCGCGCATCCTCGCGGCGGCGGCGGGAGGGAAGTGTCGCGCGACGTAGAGTTTGCCCACCGCCTCGCCCAACGCGGCTTCCACGACGGAGACTCCGCGCTTCCAACGTGGGCGGATCTCCTGCGCGCCGGTGAGGGTCTTGCCGTAAAACGCGAAGTTCTCCTCGACGAACGGCGTGCTCAACAGGGGGGCGTGGGCCCGCAGCACGTTCCAGGTCAGCCATCGCTTCCAATGGTCGATCGGAACCTCGTCCAGGGCCTGCGCCATGGCCGAGAAGTATTCCGGCTGTCGGACGATCACCTCATCGGCGTGGGGAGCCTTCGCCCCGTCGACCCACGCGGCCCAGTCAAACCCCGGAGTCAGCTTGGTGAGCCCCTCGACGTCCTTCTTATTATACGTCAACGTGTCGTCTCGCGACTTCACGCGGTCCCAGTGCGACTTCGCCAGCCGGGTCTCCAGCGCCATCACGTCCCTGGCGGATCCCTTCGGATCGGGTCGACCGGCCAGTTCGAACATCTTCGCGACATGGGCGACGTACGCCTCGCGGACCTTCTCGAACTTCGGGTCGCGGTAGTACGATTCGTCCGGCAAGCCTAGCCCGCCCTGGTTCAGGTAGGGAATATAACGATCCGAACGTTTCGCGTCCGTGTCGATATAAAGACCAAAAAGTCCACTCACTCCCTCACGTTGCAAGGAGCCAAGAGCGCCAAGGAACGCCGATTTGTCACCGATCGCCTCCACTCGCTCCAGTTCCGCCTTGATGGGCTCGATCCCGTTCGTCTCGGCGGCCTTGTCGTCCATGAAGCTCGCGTAAAGGTCGCCGACCTTCTGGGCCTCGGAACCTTCCGGGCCTCCAGTCCTGGCGGCTTCCTCGATGATGGCGCGAAGATCCGACTCCGCCTTCTCGGCGAGTTGAATGAACGAGCCGTAATAGGACCGTTCGGCGGGGATTTCGGTCGAGGAGATCCAACCACCGTTCACGTGGCGGAAGAGATCGTCCTGCGGCCGCACGCTCTTGTCGAAGCCTTCGTGGTCGATGCCGGAACTCGTGACCGGCCGCTCGGCGGCGGTCAACGCGAAACAGGCCGGGACGAGGGCCACGACGAGCGCGGCTCTTCGAATCTGGTTCATCGTTCGTGATCCTCTGTCGCGGGTCGAACCCGCGCTTTCCTGGACGACGTTCGGAGGTGTCGGGACAAGGTTGACGGGAACGTGGATTTCACGACCACGCGGATCGATGGCTCAGGGTTCGGCGGGGACGAAGATCACCCGCCAATCCCGTTTCATGTCCGCGAGGGTCCAGCCGCGTTGGGGCGCTTCGTCGAGCGCTCTCACCAGGCGGCCGACGGGGGAGTCACGGTCGTAGGCGTATTCGCGTTGAGCGTCGGTATGGTGGACGATGAGCCCGAAGGTCGCGCCACGTCCCGAGGTGACGTAGCGGAGCATCTCGTAATCGCCGTCCGAGTTGCCGAACGCCGCGATCGGGCGACGGCCGATGAACTTCCCGATCGCGACCGGTTTACCCGCCTTGTCGTCGATGAAGTCGATCTCGGGCAATCGGACGAGGACCGGGACGTCGGCTCGAAGCTCGTAGGCGGTCTTGATCGTGCTGCCGACGACTTGCTCCGGTGGAATGCCGTAGGCCGAGTCGGTCCAGACTCGCATGAACTCGACGCCGCCTCCCGAGACGATGAACGTCTTGAAACCGTTGGCTCGAAGGTAGGCGAGCACCTCGACCATCGGCTGATAAAGGCAGCGTGTGTAGGGCCGGTCGAACCGAGGGTGCCTGGCCCTGGCGACCCAGTCGCGGACGGTCTGATTGAAATCGTCCACGGGCATCCCCGCGTGGGTGGCCGTCAACAGGTCGAGGAATCCCCGTTCGCCGAGCTTCGCGAGCCCGTCGCGGTCGTCGTCCAGGACCGTCTTGAAGGGTTGCCGATCTTTCCAGTCGGGGTGTTTCGGGGCCAGCGCCCGGATTCGGTCTTGAATGAAGACGCCCTGGACGTAGACGGGTTGCTCGCACCAGAGGGTGCCGTCGTTATCGAAGACGGCGATGCGATCGGCGACGGGGACGAAGTCGGGCGAGCCCTCCCTCGTCACCCTGGCGACGAAATCCACGATCGACCGTTTGGCCTGGCCCTCGTTCCAGGAGGGCAGGGGGTCCGTCGTCGCCGAAGGCCCGACGAGGACCGTCAGGACGAGGAATCGCGTTACGATGAGGTGAGTCAAGGAGGCCCTCCGTGGAGGCGTACGCCGCGGAATCGCGCGACGGACGTTCCTGGTCGCGGTTCAGTTGGCGGGCTTGTCTTCCTTGGCCTTCTTGACGTCCTCCTCGATGAGGTCGAGGAAATTGTCATCCGCGCCCGGATCAGGCTTGGGCTTGGGGGGTGCCTTGAAGTGTTCGGGAAGGGCGTCCTCGAATTCCCCTTCCTCGGCGGAGAGGCGATGGATGAGCTCGGGCGCCTTGGTCGCCCTGCGCTTCTTGGTGGGACGATCCTCGTCGGTGTCGACTCCGGCCAGTTCCATCAGCGAGGTCTTCTTGCGGCTTTCCAGCATCTCGTCATCGATGACGTGGTCTTTGTTCAGGATCGTGGCGGGCGCGCCCGGTTCATAATCAATCCTGTAGATATGGCCGGCGAGGCCAACCTCGTCGTCGGGCATCAGGGAGTGTTCGCTGCTGATCTTGGCGCCGTTGACGGTGGTGCCGTTGGTGCTCCCCATGTCCCGAACGTGCCAGACCTGGTTGTGGTAACGCAGAGTGCAGTGTTTGCCGGAAATGTTCTCGAAGTCGAGAACGACGTCACAGCTCGCCCGGCGGCCGACGACCAGTTCTGGCTTTCGCAAGGGGACGGGGTCCCCGCCACCGACCGGCTTCATGATCCCCAGGTCTTTCCCTGGCGAGTACATGGTCAAGATCCTCCGAGTCGCCCGAGCGTCCGCGGGACTGGGCGAGGAACGTTCCAGGAATCGACGGGCGTCGCGCTTCCCGACGCACGCCGTCATGTTACCCCACGGACCCAATCCCTCACAAGTCGCCTCGACGAGTCGACGAATTCAAACGCCTTGACCTCGGCTCGCCACGCCGGGGAGACGGGACGTCTCATCACAAATGCGAGGCCCACACCTGGAACCGGCGAGAGGCTTCGGATAGCCTCGCGTCTCGGGGTTTCGACTCACGATC
>JBFWRA010000737.1:0-3538 GCA_050249155.1 Isosphaeraceae bacterium
GAGGGCCGGGGATCTCGCCGACCGGCCCGATCGAGGGCCTGCAACTCATGGACGTGACCCCGACGATCCTGCGCCTGTTCGGCCTGGAGGTTCCCGCCGACCTTCAAGGGAAAGTCATCGAAGAGATCGCCCCCAACCCTGTCGAAGCTCGCTGATTCCGCGACGGACGGACACGCGCGACACGAATCCCATCGTTGACATGGAGGTTTTCCACAATGAGTTCGCAGACGACGACGCCTCCCCCGCCTCTCTCGCGGCGAGTCAAGAATCTCGGCAAGCTCGGACTTCGTCGGGCATTCGAAGTCGGCCAGCGCCTCGGCGTCGACGTGCTGCCTCGCCACTTTTATTCCGAAGTGCCCGACCTGAGAACGCTTCGCGACGGTGACGAGTGGAAGCGACGGGGGAGCATGACGGGCGTCCTGGGCACGGACCTCGACGCGCAGCTCGGATTCATCGCCACTTGCATGACGCCGGAGATCCGCGATCGCCTGGCCCACGAGGGCGCGTCCGAACCCGCCTGTGAAGAGAACGGCCAGCCTGGCTTCGGCCCCGTCGAGGCCGACGTGCTCCATGCCTTCATCGCCAGACACCGCCCCGCGAGAATCGTCCAGATCGGCTGCGGCGTCTCGACGTCCGTGATCCTTCGGGCCGCGGCGGAGACCGGGTACGCTCCGGAAGTTCTCTGCGTGGAGCCGTACCCCTCTCGGTTCCTCCGCGAGGCCGACGCCGACGGTCGCATTCGCCTGCTCGCCCAGAACGCTCAGACGGTCCCGCTCGAGTTCCTGACCGAGCTCGGCGAGAGCGGGCTGCTCTTCGTCGACTCGTCGCACGCCGTGAAACCGGGCAGCGAAGTCAACCGAATCGTCCTGGAGGTCCTCCCCAGGCTCAAGACGGGTGGCTTCGTCCATTTCCATGACGTCTATTTTCCTTTTGACTACCAGCCCGGTCTCCTCGACGAGGAGTTGTTCTTCTCCAGCGAAAGCGTGCTGCTGCAGGCGTACCTGACCGACAACCCGCGCTTCGCGATCGCAGCCTCGCTCAGCATGCTCCACCACGGTAGGTCCGAGGCCCTCTCGGCGCTCCTTCCCAACTACCGACCCGCCCCGTTTGAACACGGTCTCCGCAAAGGAGCGGGACATTTTCCGACGTCAATTTATCTTCGTGTGATCAACTAACGGCAAGGATGCGAAGATCCAGGACGTCGCACGTCTTCACGGATGACGAGACCACGAGGATGACCACGTCAGAATACCCCGCGACCGTTCTGGTGGCTTGCCCGGACGCGAGGCCCCCCGCCTATCAAGCGGTGATCGGGCTGGACCGCGCCGGGATGCTGCAACGCTTCCTGACCGGCTACTACTACCGGGGCCCTGGCCGACTGGAAGGGATCGGCCTTCGCCTGGCTCCGTCGCGAACCGAACGCTGGGGTCGTACGCTCCGTCGGAGGTACGACCCCGAGATCCCCGCCGATCGTGTGCGATGCGCCTGGAGCTTCGATCTCGCCTTGCGAATTGAAGCCAGGTTGGCCGTGACGCGACCCTCCGCGCGCCGTGGGGTCGCTCGATGGCGGACCCGGCGGTTCGACCGCGTCCTGGCGCGGACCCTTGAACGCGATCGGCCGGCGGCCGCGCTGGTGTTTAGCGACGTCGGAACCGAGTACGCCTTGCCGACCTGTCGAGAACTCGGCATCCCTTATGTCCTGAGCATGGTCCACGGCGACGTCCGAGAGGAGCGGGACGTGCTGCTCCGCGAAGCCCAGCGCTCTCCCGAGTTTTTTCCGCTCTACCTTGGCGACTCCCAACTCGACTCCGACGAACTCAACTGGCTGCACGACCGACGGCTCGCGGAGCTTGAGGCGGCCGATCGCGTGCTCGTTCCCTCGGATCACATCGCGAAAACCTTGATCCGCGAGGGAACCCCTCCCGAGAAAATCGCGGTGATTCCTTACGCGGCCGATATCCGTCGCTTCGTCCCCGACACCTCGAAGCGCCCGGGAGAAGCCTGCACGTTTCTCTTCGCCGGTGGTATCAGCCAGCGCAAGGGGGTCCGATACTTGCTCGAAGCCTGGCGCATGGCGCGTCGCCCCGGCTGGCGGCTGCAACTTCTCGGGGCCGTACCCCGCGATCCAGGACCTCTAGGCCCACTGCTCGAGGGGGTCGAAGTGCTCGGCAGGGTGCCCCACGCGGAAGTCCCCGCCCGGATGGCCGCCGCCGACGTTTTCGTCTTCCCTTCGCTGTTTGAAGGGTCCGCCGTGGTGACCTACGAGGCGCTGGCCTGCGGCCTGCCCTCGATCGTGACCCCCAGCGCCGGTTCGGTCGTCCGAGACGGACGCGAAGGTTACGTCGTCGAACCCGCCCAGGTCGAACCGCTCGCCTTCGCGATGGAACGTCTCGGTCGCGATCCCGCGACGCGTTCGGAGATGGCCCGCGCCGCCAGGGCGAGGGCCGAGACCTTCGACTGGCCGCGGTATCACCAGGGAACCGCCAGAGTGCTCAACGCGGTGGCGAGGCGCGCACCGGCCGAAGGCGTTCTCACATGAACGACGAAGCCTACGTCTACGGGACGGCCGGATTGATCGCCGGAACGCTGCTGCTTCAGGTGATCCGCAAGCGGTTCGACCCGTTCGCGCCGATCTGGCTGTTTCTCGTGGGCTATCTTCATGTTTACGTGATTCAGGCAATCATGTTGCGGGAGTATGGTTTGACGGTTCGCGGCATGGACGTGGTGACCGAGGCGAACTCTCGGGCGCTGTGGGGGTTGGTTCTCTACCTTGGAGTGTACTTTCTGATTCCCGGTCGAGCGATTTCCGGCCTCTTGCCCAAACCGCCGCGAGCCTGGTCCGCGGGGGCCGTCGCCTTGCTTTGCCCCGTCCTGGTGGCGTGGGGCTTTTATTGCGCGTACGCGGTGATCCGGGCCGGCTGGGGCGAGGGGGGTGACGCCTCGGCGGAGGTCGTGCTCATGCAATCCTTCCCGTTCTTCATGCTGGTGGGCGGGATCCTGCTCGTCGTCACGGGACGAAACATGACTCCTCCCCGAACGCCGGTGGTCTTGCTCGGAGTCGGCATCGCGATCGGATATGTGCTAATTTGGATGTTCAATGGCAAACGTTCCCACTCGCTCGTTGGTGTATTAACGTGTGTATGCGCGCTTTATATCACTCGTCAAAAGCGTCCCTCGTGGCCGGTCCTGTTCACGACGGCGTTCGCCGGGGCGATGGTCGTGGCGCTGGCGATCGGCTGGCGAAACAACCAGAACTACACGCGCGACGTCGGCGGGTTCGTCGAATACGTCGGTGACTTTGAGCTGGCGTCGATCCTGGAAAGCTTGAACATTGAAAACGGTGAGGACGACCTGAGCAAACCGCCGTCGTACGAAACGCTCGAGTACGGCGGCTACCTGCTGATGCTCGACACGGTCCCCGAGAAGTCTCCCTACGACTATGGAGCGAGCTACCTGAGGGTCTTCTCATCCTATATTCCCCGCCTGGTCTGGCCGGACAAGCCGAGCTTCGGGCGGGACGAGTGGATCGGCGCATGGT
>JBFWRA010000738.1:0-3537 GCA_050249155.1 Isosphaeraceae bacterium
TTCGAGCCGAGCTACATGACCTATCCTCTGGAAAACGACCTGGACGGACATTTGCGTCTCGCTCCCGCCCGCGACGCGATCTCCCGTTGGGCGGACGAAATCGACGTTCTGGCGATTGGGCCGGGGCTCGGGCGGTCGGAGGAAATCCAGAAGTTGGTCCGGTGGGTGGTTGAATCCGTCCAGGTTCCGACCGTGATCGACGCCGACGCGCTGAACGCCTTGGTCGGAGGGACCGACGCGCTCCGAGAAATCACCCGGCCGGTGGTCGTGACGCCCCATCCTGGCGAGTTCGCCAGGCTCCTGGGAAAGTCCGTGGCGGACGTCCAGGCCGATCGGGAAAACCTGGCCGCGACGTTCGCGGGGCGGGGAGGGCGGCTCGTGGTGGTGCTGAAGGGTCACGCGACGATCGTCACCGACGGCGAGAGGCTGTCCGTCAATTCCACGGGAAACCCGGGCATGGCCACCGGCGGCGTCGGGGACGTGTTGACCGGAGTCATCGCCGCGCTGATCGGGCAAGGACTTCCCGCCTTCGAGGCCGCCACGTTGGGTGCTTACACGCATGGTTTGGCCGGCGACGTCGCCCGAGATCAGAACGGTGAGATCGGCCTGATCGCCGGGGACGTGGTGGATTCCCTCGCCGACGCCTTCTTCAATCTTCCAAGTTGAATCGTCGTCGAACGTTTCATGATCGGATCGCCGAGAGGACGAAACTCTCGCGTCTTGCACTGTCCGGTGGTTGGGAACTGAGATATACTAAAGGGTGAACCGTGGATTGATCAGCTCGCCCTCTCGGTGAGACTCGTCCCCCCGTGACGCCAACGCCACGGCAATATGAAGGAGGTCCGTGTGTCGTCACGTGAGAATCCGTCGTCGCCGTACTTGACGTATCGCATGGAAGTGTCGCCGACGGGACAAGGGGCCGCGCCAGTCGTGCCGCACGTGAACGACCCGGTCGCCCTTCTGAACATCCTGGTCAACATGCAGACGCAGTCGATCGAATTGCAGCGGCAGACCCTGGAGCTTCAGCGGCAACAGCTCGAACTCGCCCGAGAGGCGGCCCAAATCAGCAGGGAGCAGCGCGCCCGGCAATTCTCGGACCTGGAGCGCTGGCAGCATAGCCACGATCGAGTACTCGACAACTGCAAGGAAGCCCTGGGGAACCTGGAACAGGTCCATGCGGCCCTGCTCACCGAATTGACCGCTTACGTCGAGGAGAATCAGGAAAACCTGCTCGACGGAGAGTTCGCGCTGACTGACTTCGTCGATCGGTTCGGCCCTCGGTTGGCGCATCTCAACACGATGCTGGCCGTGCTTCGGCCCCTCGCCGCCGCCATCCGAAAGCCCGAGAACTCGGGTTCCTGAGTTCGAGTTCGCGACGTCGGGATCGTGCCCGCCCCGTCACGCTCCGAAAAGGTGGCGCAGAGGCTCGCCCGTCGCCAGCGCGTGGGGTCGGCCCAGGTGGTCATGGATCGGGGTCGTTGGTTCGATTCCAAACCGCCAGAAGATCGTCGCGGCGAGGTCGCCCGGGGTGACCGGGTCGGACTGGGGATAGGCCCCGATCCTGTCGGACGCGCCGTGGATCGCGCCTCCAACCACTCCTCCCCCCGCGAGGAGCACGGTGTAGCAGTCGGGCCAGTGGTCCCTGCCGGCGTCGCCGTTGATCCTCGGCGTCCTGCCGAACTCACCTGTCACGACGACAAGGGTCGAATCCAGCAGCCCTCGGGCCTCCAGGTCCTCGATCAGGGCCGAGAGCGAGCGGTCCGACTCGGGCAACAAGTACGTCTTGTGCTGGTTCTCACACTTGAAGTGGGCGTCCCAGTTCTGACCTTGTTGACGAAAGTCGTGGACGTTCACGAAGGGGACTCCCGCCTCGACCAGCCTCCTGGCGAGCAGGAGGTTCTGGCCACGGAGTTGGCGGGCGTAGCCGAGTTCCGCGCCGTTGCCTCCACCTCCCCCCTCGCCGACGGAGGCGGGGGCCTCGTCGAACCCGTAGCGCTCGCGGACGGACCTGGGCTCCCGGGTGATCTCAAGGGCGGTCCGCAAGGACTCGGACGAGAGCAGCCGGTAGGCCCGGTCGTAGTGCGCCGCGAGTGAGTCCTCGGGTTCCACGCCGGCGTCGAGCCGTTCGAGCAGGCGTCTGCGAGAGGTCGTTCGGGTTCGATCAACCCCCTCGGGTTGCTGGAACTCATCGACGCGATACGCGAGATTCGCGGGGTCGGCGTGAATCTGAAGCGGATCGTGCTCCCTGCCGAGAACACCGCCCCCCTGACAGGGAACCTCGACGACGTTGTGAAACGGGAACGGCAGCGCGGCGAAGGGAACCTCGGCGCGCGGCCCTGGTCGGAGCCTGGCCACGGCGCTCCCGAAACTGGGGAAAACCTGGGGCAAGGGTGCGAAGAGTTCGCGATCGGGGCCGTCGAGCGGCCTACCGGTCAAGGCGTGGATCGCGGCGGAGTCGTGCAGCCTGGCCTCATGATGGACGCTTCGCACCAGGGCGAATCGGTCCATGAGCCTGGCCATGCGGGGCAAGTGCTCGCAGATCGACAAGCCAGGGACGCTCGTGGCGATCGGACGGAACGAGCCCCGGATCTCGGCGGGCGCGTCGGGCTTGAGGTCGTAGGTATCGAGATGACTGGGCCCGCCGTAATAGAAGATCAGGATGCACGAGCGGAGCGGAGGGAGCGTGCCCGGCGACGGTGGCGAGGCCCCTCTCGCTCTCCAGAGTCCCCCCAGGTTCAGGCCGAGGTAGCCGAAACCCGACCACTCCAGAAGTCGCCGGCGGGTCAAGGTGGCGAGCGGATGGGGCATTTCACGCTCCCTGGCGGTTCAGGTGGTGTAGTCCGCGTTGAGCCGGACGTATTCCGCGGTGAGGTCGCTGGTCCAGAATCGGATCGAGGCGTTCCCGCGCTCGAAGGTCAATCGGATGGTCGTCTCGCGGTGGGTTCGGAGATGGGCCGAGACCGAGGGCGCGTCGAAGTCGATGGGAGTTCCCCGTTGGTAGAGAGGGAACCCATTCAGCCAGAGGGAGACCTCCGACTCTTCGAACGGGATGCCCGCGTAACCCGCGGCGGAGACGATCCGTCCCCAGTTCGGGTCCGCGCCGTGGATCGCCGTTTTCACCAGCGCGCTATCCGCGACGGTTCGGGCGATGGTCCGAGCCTCGTCGCGATTCCGGCAACCCTCGACGTCGATCCGGATCAAGTGGGTCGCGCCCTCGCCGTCCTCCGGAATCATCCTGGCCAGTTCACCACAGACCTCCTTGACCATCGCGGCGAATCGCTGGAGCGATTCGCCCTTCAGCGGTGAGGGCGCGGAATCACCGGAGGCCAGGAGCAGCACCGTGTCATTGGTGCTGGTATGCCCCTCGACCGAGATGCAATTGAACGAGTCCTCGACCGCCTCGCCGAGGATCGCTTGAAGCGCGGCGGGATCGACCTTGGCGTCGGTGAAGAGGAAGCCGAGCATCGTGGCCATGCGCGGGCCGATCATCGCGGCCCCCTTGGCCATGCCGAGAAGTCGGACCGGGTCGCCGTTCAG
>JBFWRA010000739.1:0-3536 GCA_050249155.1 Isosphaeraceae bacterium
GCGAGGGAATTCGTCGACATGCCAGCGCTCCGATTCTACCTCGGGTCTCGCGACGTCGGCGAGGCGCGCGGCTCAACGGGCGGGAGCATCGCAAAGTTGTACGCGTTTGAGAGGCTGGGGTCACTTGTGCCCGGGTCCAAGCGCGGCGGGGCCCGGTTTCCCCGGCGATTCCGGGTCACGCCGCGCTTGGACACGGGCACCCATGCCGGTGAACTCGGCTCAATTCTCGACTTCGCAATCCTCCTGACTCAACGGGCCGTCACCTCGGGAACCCATCCGGGAACGACGAACGCGAACGCCGAGACGATGAGTCCCACCAGCGCGACCAGCGCCAAACTGTGCTTGATGACCGCGCGGAAGATCGCCGCCTCGTTGCCGATCTGGCGGGTCGCGGCTCCCGCGACCACGATCGACTGGGCGTCGATCATCTTGCCCATGACGCCGCCGCTGGAGTTCGCCGAGGCCATCAGAATGGGGGAGAGCCCGAGCCGCTCGGCCGTGACCTTCTGGAGGTTGCCGAACAGGGCGTTGGAGCCCGCGTCGGTCCCCGTGAGGGCCACCCCCAGCCAGCCGAGGAGCGTGCCGAAGAAGGGGAAGCCGACTCCCGTTCGGGTCAGACTCAATCCCAGGACGGTGTCCATGCCCGAATAGCGCGTGACGAACGCCAGCCCGACCATGAAACTGATCGCGAGGAGCGACGGGATCATCCGGACGACCGTCCGCCCGAAGATCCGAGCGACCCGGACCGGCGACATTCCCAGCAGGAACGCCGCGAGAACGCCGCCGAGCGCGACGGCCGTTCCCGGAAGCGTCAAGAAGTTCAGGTCGATGAACGCGTCCTCCGGCGTCGGCGACGACACGACCGGAGGAACCCGAACCACGGCCTGGTGGAGCCCAGGCATCGGCCGCTTCAACGCGGGCGCGTTCAACAACGTCACCACCGACGGCTGGCTCGCCAGAAAAATCAGGACCGAGGCGAGCAGGAAGGGAGACCAACCCTTCAGGGTGGAAAAGAACGAGTGGCGCGGTATCACCGGCACGGCGCCTTCCGGTCCTTGATCGTGACTGAGGATCACTTTCGGCCGCCAGAACTTCAAGAAGAAGAACATGGCCAGGAGCGACCCGAGAGCGGCGACGATATCCACCAGGCCCGTCTCCTGGTAATTCGCCCAGTAGAACTGAGCCAGGGCGAACGTCAGGCCGCTGACCACCAGCGCAGGCCAGACCGCGAAGGTTTCGCGCCAGCCGACCATGCTCCTGACCAGCCAGAACGGCAGGATGGCCGAGAGAGGAGGGAGAATGCGACCCGTCATGGCGCTCAGCGTCGGCTCGGGCAGGCCCGTCACCCCCGCGAGCACTCGGATCGGGTTGCCGACCCCTCCCCAGGCCACCGGCGCCGTGTTCGCGACCAGACAGAGCGTCGCCGCCTGAAACGGATCAAAACCCAGTCCGATCAGAAACGAGCCCGCGATGGCCACGGGCGCTCCCCCCCCGCCCGTGCCCTCCAGGAACGCCCCAAAGCAAAACGCCACGAGGATTAGTTGCAACCGCTTGTCCGAGGAGAGGGCCGCCACCGTCTCCTTCATCACACGGAACTGCCCCGTCTCGACGGCGATCTCATACAGAAAAATCGATGCGACGATGATCCAGGCGATCCGCCAAAGGCCGAACTGGACCCCCAGCGCGAACGCCCCGCCGACCAGCCTCGGGGGCATCCCGAAGACCACAAGCGCCAGCGCCACGGCGGCGATCGCCCCGGACAAGGCCGCGACCCAGACCCTGGCTCTCATCGCTAAAAGCACGAAAAACAGTGTGACCACCGGCAAGGCCGCGACCAGGGTCGAGAGTGGCCAGGCGTTGAGCGGGTCGTAGACCTGAATCCATGTGGTCATGCGTTAATCTCTCTTGAGGCGATCAAGTCGTGTCGTGTCAGGGCCGAATCACCGTCCCGTCGCGCCGGCGGGTCGTTCCCCAGGTATGATCAAACGTCGGCCCGTCGGGGTAGGGGAACTTGGCGGCGAGCGTTTCATCCAGATCGATGCCAAGTCCCGGGGCCTCGTTGGCGAAGAGGTAGCCGTCCCTCGTCTCGGGGCAACCCGGGAACACCTCGCGCGCGCGGTCGGAGAAGACGCCCGACTCGTGGATCCCGAAGTTGTGAGTGGCCAACTCCAGCGCGAGCCCGGCGGCGTGGCCCACCGGTGAGACGTCGCCAGGGCCATGCCAGGCGGTCCTGACCCCAAAGAACTCCGCCAGCGCCGCCACCTTGCGCGCCATGCTCAGGCCGCCGATCTGGGAAATATGAATCCGGATGAAGTCGATCAACCGGTTGGTGATCAGTGGCACGTACTCATGTTGCGTGTTGAAGAGCTCTCCCATGGCGATCGGCGTGGCGCATTGCTGACGGATCAGCCGGAAGTGCTCGTTCTGCTCGGGGGGAAGCGGGTCCTCGACGAAGAACGGGCGGTACTCCTCCAGATCCTTGCAGAGCTTCACGCCCTCGCTAGGCGAGACCCGCTCGTGGACGTCGTGGAGCAGCTCGACGTCGTCGCCGACCTTCGCGCGCAGGTGCTCGAAAAGCCGAGGGACCTCACGCAAGTACTTGCCGGGCTCCCAGATCCGCCCCGGGTTCGTCGGCCCGGCGTCTCCCGCGTCAGGGACCTCTCGATCGGCCCGTGCGCCGTAGGTGGCCATGCCGGAGATGCCCAGTTGGACCCGGACGTGGCGATAACCTTTCTCCATCGCGGCGCGAACCCGGTCCTCCACCTCCTGGGGGTCTCGACCGCTGGTATGCGCGTAGAGCGCGGCGGCGAACCGGCACTTGCCCCCGAGGAGCTGGTAGACCGGCATGCCGGCCCGCTTGCCCTTGATATCCCAGAGGGCCATGTCCACGCCGCTCATGGCGTTGAATAGCACGGGCCCGTTCCGCCAGTACGAACTGACGTACGACGACTGCCAGACGTCCTCGATCTCGTCCGGGTCGCGACCGATGAGAAAGGGCTTGAGGTACCACTCGATCGCGGTCCGCACGGCGAGCGCACGCTGCGTGAACGTGGCGCAGCCGAGGCCGTGGAGCCCAGGCTCGTTCGTCAAGACCTTGACCACGACCAGCCTGGTGCGGTCCGGGGCGGTGAGGATCGTCTTGACGTCGGTGATTTTGAGCGGTGGCAGACCCCGAGGCCTGGTGGGCTCCTCGCGACCGCTCGGACCCGCGGCGAGTTCACGACCGGCCAGGCCCCCCGCGAGACCGACCGCGGCCCCCGCGGGCAATAGACCCAGAAGTTTTCGTCGATGCATCGTCGTCTCCTTCCGGAAGGTGGGTCGTCGCCGTGTGGGGACCGATCCAGGGCCGCGCGAGGGGGTCTAACGCGCGTCGCCGCGGTGCGCGTGGCGACGTTTCGACGCTGGCGATTTCCTCAACGGTAAAACGGCCGCCACTTGAGCCATCTTGGCCCGTACTTCGGCTCCGGCTTGCCGACCTCCAGCGCGCCAAGGTCGGGCGCGGCTCCGTGGAAGTCCTCGTTCACGGTCGGAATCAA
>JBFWRA010000740.1:0-3528 GCA_050249155.1 Isosphaeraceae bacterium
GAGCCGTTCGCTGAGCTCGGCGGTCCTGGCCTGGTTCGCCTGAAAGGAGTACCGCGCCGCGACCTCCTCGGCTTCCCCCTCCGCCAGCGACAGACCGAGGTGCGCGGCGATCTCGTGGACCCCTCTCTCCGGTTCGGCGATGAGGTCGTCGTAGCGCTGAACGAGTACCCCAGGACGGGTCGACCAGAAACGGTCGTTGGCGATGACCTGGTGGATCATCCCCTGGCGAAGAATCGTCTCGAAGCTCATCCGACGCTTGTGCATCAGCGAGAAGATCACGTCGCGCAGGTCGCGATGCGCGTAGATCACGACTCCCCGACCGCGATCGACCAGGGCCCGGAAGCGCGGGTGCTCCTCGTGCGACTTGAGGACGTGCCAACATCGGCCGTCGAGGCCCGGCTCCGTGGCGGCGAACTCGTCGCCGGTCAGGTAACCCAGCCGCAGGGCCGCGCGATGCCGTTCCAGGAGGAGGCTCGCCACCTGGTACTGCCAGGTGGAGCACGCCCGGTACATCCCGCCGCAGAACACGAACATCCCGGAGGGCCTCCGTCTTTCCTGAACGTCCGCCCGAAAAATCGACGCGATCGCGCCTATCGAGCCAACCGTCAGAGTCGGTATCGTCTCCAGGCTTCGAGGACTTTAAGAAAAACTCTCCCCAGCGACCCGATTCGGGTGGATCCTCGTCGGTCGCCACTGGTTCCCCGGGCCTGGAGGGCCTCGGAAAGGTCCAACGGAGGAGTGCTCTGGCTGGGGAATCGACGTCGGAATCGATGACACGCTTCGCAATAAACCGAACGTCCGTGACGAACGCACTCTAGGTTCGCCCTGGCTCCCGAGAGCGTTCCTCGAGGAGTCCCCGGGCGCGTCGCGTTCGCGACGAGTCAACGCACCTCTGGGAGGGTCGCGCCGTGGTCGTCAACTACATTTCGGGCCTCGTCTTCCTCGGATTGCTCTTGCTCGGGGCGATCGGGATGATCCCCGTCGCCCTCTGGAACCCGGCGGCGGCCGTGCTTTTCGCGATCGCCTGGGTGTTCCTCGACGTGATCATCTCCTCGGGCGTCCGGCTGGCCGCGCAGTGGGAGCGAGGCGTGGTGCTGAGGTTGGGGCGTTATCAAGCGACCAAGGGCCCTGGGCTCTTCCTGATCATCCCGATGATCGACCAGGTCCGGATGCTCGACACCCGCATCCTCGCCGTGAACATTCCCAGGCAGCAGGCGATCACCCGCGACAACGTGCCGGTCACCGTCGACGCGGCCCTGTTTTACCGGGTCTCCACTCCGGCGGACGCGGTGATCCAGGTGCAGGATTACCGATACTCGGTGGCTCAGTACGCCCAGACCTCTCTTCGCGACGTGATCGGGCAGATGACCCTGGATCAGCTCCTGACCGATCGCGAGCAGATCGCGCACGCGATCGAACTCCACATCGAGAAGGATACCAAGGGCTGGGGCCTGGAGGTCACCGCCCTGCGGATTCAAGACATCGACATGCCGGAAGACCTCAAGCGAATGATGTCGCGACAGGCCTCCGCCGAACGTGAGAAGCGGGCCACGATCACCAAGGCGGAAGGGGACCGGGAAGCCGCGTACAATCTGGCCGAGGCGGCCAGGACGATGGCTGAGAGCCCAGGGTCCATGCAGCTCCGCACGCTTCAGTCGATCGACGGTCTTGGACCGTCGGCCTCGAACACCGTGGTCCTCGCGGTGCCGATCGAGGTGATGGAACTGGCCAAGGCGCTCGGGAAGTCGTACGGAGCGAGCAAGCCCTCCGACGCCTGATCCCCGCGCCGAGTCGCGGTACACTTTTGTCAATGGCACTCGCGGGCCCGGTCGACCACCGGGAGCGAACACCCAGGAATCCAAGAGACGACGATGGATCACCCACAATTTGACGTCGGCCAGAAGCCCGGGCCTTTTGAGCAACCCCCGGAAAACGCTTACTACGTCGAGCCCCCGCCCAAGGGCCGGGGCTGCCTCTTCTACGGCTGTCTGGCGGCCGGGGTGGCGGGCCTGCTGGGCCTGGTCGTGATCGGCGGCACCGCCTACATGGCGTGGTATTACTACTCCAGGCTGGTTGACGAGTACACGGCGTCCGCGCCCATGGACCTGCCCAAGGTGGAAGCGACCGAGGAGCGGGTGGCCGACGTCGAGACCCGATGGAATACGTTCAAGGACGCCCTGGACAAGGGGGAGGAGGCCGAGATCATTCTCGACCAGGATGACGTGAACATCCTCGCCTCTCGGGAACCCGACCTCAAGGACCACGTCTACTTCACGCTCGAGGACGACAAGGCGAAGGTCGAGTTGAGTTTCGATCTGAGCAAGACCAACCTCCCCAGAACCAAGGGCCGCTTCTTCAACGCCAAGGCCACCGTCACCGCCGAGGTGAACCAGAGCGGCCGGATGGACGTTCGCCTCCTCGATATCGAGGTCGCGGGTAAACCCCTTCCCGAGGAGGTCAGCAAGGGCATCGGGGCGGAGAACCTCGCGGATTCGGTCGTCAAGAATCGCGACAATCGTGAGTTCATGGACAAGATCGAGCGCGTCGAGGTGAAGGACAGCAAGGTTTACATCAAGACGCGCGCTCTTCCGAAGCCGACCGAGAAGGGGAAGGAGTCCCCGGGTGACGAGCCGGCCCCCGAGACCAAGGAGGCGACCGAACCGGCCAAGGACGCCCCCAAGGCCGATGAGCCCCCACCTCCCGCGACGGAGACGCCCGCCGAACCCGCCAAGGAGGACGAGTCGAAAAAAGCGGCGTAGGCTGATCCGATCCTTCGCCGAAGGATTCCTGGCTCGCTCATGATCGATGTGAGAAGGCCCCGCGACGGTTCGACCGTCGCGGGGCCTTCGACGTTTCAGGGGGGCGGACCCTGGCCAGGGTCAGAAGCCCTCGAAGGATCGCCGGGGCAGGGGAATGCGGGTCGCCTCGCTCTCCTCCTCAAGGGCCGCGTCGAACGTATCGGCGCTAACTCGCTCGGACGCTGGCAGGGGCAACGGGATGTTCGTGTCCTGTGACGCCTCGTCCAGACGCTGGAAGTCCTCGGGGGCGATCGGCGGCGGGATGTTGGTCTCCGCGCTCGCGGCGGTCAGGGGATCGAGATCGGCCGGCGAGGTCGGCAGGGGGATGTTGGTCTCCTCGCTGGCCGCTTTCAGCGGATCGATCTCGGGGACGGGCATCGGCAGGGGGATGTTGGTCTCCTCGCTGGCCGCTTTCAGCGGGTCGATCTCGGCGGCCGGGAGAGGCGGCAGGCCGTCGGACTCCACGTTGGCCGTGGCGTCGGCCTCGATCATCTGGTGGAGCTGATCGGCGGGCACGGGCAAGGGGAGGCGCGACTCCTTGCTGGCCTGAAGGAGGTTGAGTTCCTCGTCGTCGAGAACGGGCCCGGCGGTCGCCTCCTCGGGCATGACCGGCAACTCGACCGCGTCCTCCGCCGAGGCGTCGGCCTCGATCATCTGGTGGAGTTGATCGGCGGGCACGGGCAAGGGGAGGCGCGACTCCTTGCTGGCCTGAAGGAGGTTGAGTTCCTCG
>JBFWRA010000741.1:0-3524 GCA_050249155.1 Isosphaeraceae bacterium
GGCGTACCCGTCCGCTTGCGGTTCCTGCTGAAGGATGCCGACCTCTATTCGTTCCAGTTCCAGTGATCCGACGTTGAACTCAGAAATAAATCTGACAGCGCAGCCAAAACAGGGCCGCGCTTCGGCTATAAACGTCGGTGACTGGGTTCACGAGTACGGGAGATCCGAAGTAGGGAAGTTGCCAGTCGACGTAGAACTTGACGAACTGGTTCGGGTACCAGTTGAACCCGACGTCCACCATGTCGACGTGCCGGGTGGACTCGGCCGCGTTGGCGAGTTCGGCCTCGAAAACGACGTCGCCGAGGTCGAGCTGGCTGTAGCGCGCGAAGAGTTCGATCGCCCCGAGCCCGAAGCGTCCACGGCGGAGGTCGAACGGCCGGAGCGGTTTGACCGTGCCCCGGCCCTCGACCTGCTCGCCCGTGAGGAAGTACCCCAGCGTCGCATGATACCCCGTGACGGGCACGGTGAACCGCGCCGGCGGTTCGTGGGGCCAGCCGTACTGCAAGCGGCCCGACTGCCACTCCGCCTCCATCGAGAGTCGCCGATAGTACCAGGCGAGGTGCAGCGCCAATGCCGATCGCGTACCCAAGGCCGCGACGTCCGGCTCGAATTCCAGGAACGTCGCCGAGGCCGCCCGCGCCGCCTCGTCGTTCTCGGAAGACTGAAGCGACGTGCGCAGCGGCAGGGGGGTCTCCGGCAGCGCCTGGGAACCACCGAAGATCGACCCTCCCAGGTTGAGATATCGAAGCGCGGGGAATCGTTCGGACGTCAGAAACGGCCGCGTGTTCAGATAAGCGACCGCGTCGCGTGCCGTGTTGTTGTCGGCCAGACCGGAGAGTCGCCCATCGAACCCGCCGATGGCGTACTGGAGACGATCCTCGAACAGGTACCCATGAGCCAGCAGTCCCGCCGCGCGGGAGAGACCGAAGTTCAATGGGAACAACCCACGTTCCGGCGTGATGAAGTACTGTTCGAGATGGTCGTACCAATCGTAGCTGTACGGTACGAGCATCCGGCCGAACTGGATTTTGAACGCGTCTGAACTCCCCATGTCGAGATTGGCGTCGAGCAGGTCCCAGACCCCTTCGACGCTGCGCTGGAGTGACACCTCATATTCAAACGGTTTGGTGAGACGCCCTTCGAAATAGACGCGCACGCGCGGGATGTACAGACCGCTGCGAGCGGGGAGCATGTCGTTCGGCATGAAGACCTTGAAATCCGTCTGGTCAAGCACACGGAATCCCAGGGTCAATTCGTCGTCGGGTGAACCAATCACGAATCCGTCGTCGAAGTACGTGTGGAGAAGGGCGCGGGGCTCGGGACGTTCCTCGGTCGACTCGACAGGTCCCTCTCCCCAACCGGTGGTCGGGGTGTGAGGGGTCGGCCCCGTGCTCTCCGGCGCGGCCTCTGGCCGTTCGATGCGGCCCTGGAGTTCCAGGTAACGACGTTCCAGGTCCTGATAACGCTCCTCGGCGATCCGCCGGCCTTCCGACTCTCGACGTTGGATCTCCTCGTATTGAAGGAGAAGTCGATGGTTCATCGCCTCCAGGGCGCGGAGCCGCTCCTCCACCGCGCTCGCCGTCGGCGGTCCCTCGGCTCGGATCACGCTGGGTGATCCCACCGACGCGGCGAGGATGAACAGGACGACGGGCCGATTCATGCCGGATCTCGAAGGGGACTGATCGTGAGGAGAGGCTCGCGATCGCCACGCGCCTTTCAGGGAAGATCGGCGAAATCCCCCCAGCCCCTTCAATCGGATTTCTGGACTTCAACGCGGCGTGAGTCGCGCGACCCGGTCGTCTCCGTGACGGTGCTGTTCCTCGCCCAAAATCGCCTTCATGCGAGAGAGTCGGTCGACCTGACCCGGGTCGGTGGAAAGGTCGTGAATTTCCCAGGGGTCGTTGGCCAGATCGAAAAGCTGAAACCGATCGATTTTGGGATACCAAAGCAGCTTCCAGCGTTCGTCGCGAACCATGCGCTGGCAGTCCCTGTAGGCCCCGAAGAGGACTTCCCGCACATTGGGCTTCCTTCCCTGGATCACGGGGACGAGGCTTGAACCCTCGAATTCCCGTGGAATGGGGATGCTGGCCATCTCGCAAATCGTCGGCAGGATGTCGTGGAGGTAGACCAGGGCGTCGGACGAGCCTTGAGGAATCCCAGGTCCGGCGAAGATCAAGGGCGACTTGAACTCCTCGTAGAGGTTCTGCTTGCCCATCAAGCCGTGCCGTCCTCCCACGGCCAGCCCTTGATCACTACTGAATACGATGATCGTCCGGTCGAGCGCTCCCGAACCTCTCAGCGCCTCGACGACACGGCCGACGTTGTGGTCGAGCCAGGTGATACTGGCGTAGTATTCGGCGAGGTGCCGCCTCATCTCCGCGGGGGTCCTGGGAAAGGGGGCCAGAAGTTCGTCGCGAATCCTCAGTTCACCGTTGTCGAAGGGGTGCTCCGGCCGAAAATTCGGGCTCAGAGAAACATGATCGGGGTCGTACATCCGCATGTATTCCACCGGAGCGATCCGGGGGTCGTGCGGCACGGGGGGGGCGAGGTACATCAGGAACGGCCGATCCGTTTTCCCCCGGGCTCGAAGCCAGTCGATCGCCTGATCCGCCATGAATCGAGACGACTCGGCACGCTTCGAGGGTTCGCGATCGTCGTGATAAACGACTTTCTCGAACGCCTGGTTTCCCGCCAGGAAACTGTTCCCCTTCTTGCCCACGAAGAGCGCGTCGTAACCGGCGTTCCGAAAAACCGAACCCAAGGTTGGACCTTCATACGTTTTCGCGTTGGGAGCCGGGATGCGGAACAAGGTTCGCGACGTCATGAACATGGTGCGGCTCGGAGCGCAGACCGCCGGCACCAGGCCCCCCATGCAATATGCGTTGCGAAAGTGAAACCCACGACCGATCAAGGCGTCGAGGTTCGGCGTGCGAATCTCCTCGTTTCCCAGAGCGTGAATGGTGTCAAAACGCTGGTCGTCGGTGAACACGACGAGCACGTTTGGAGGCGTCTCAGCCGCCGGAACAGGCTGGGACGCCTGGGCGAGACTCACGGAGCCGGCCAGAAGAGAGACGAGGACTCGCCAATGCATGACGCACCCTGAGAAGAGTTGGATTCAGATTCACGAGCTCGATCCCAAAGGTAACGCCGTGGAGGACCGGGAACCAGTCCCATTTCCCTCTGGCGAACGCTCCCTCTCGTCGCACTGGTCGGCTAAAATGGGGTCTCATGAATCTCGGGGGTCGACGAGATCGGGCGGCAAGCCCACCTGGAAACACGATTCGGTGAAGGGAACGCGCGGCATGCTTCACGAACCCCGAGAACCTGACCGGTCGCGGCCCCTGGGTCGCAGGGGGGTCGGGGCGTTTCCCAAGGGCAGGCAGGTCGAGCCCACCGCGCTGAACGAGGTGAGGTCGCTTCTGGCCGACCAGCCCAGGGATCGCGACCTCCTCATCGAACACCTCCACTTGATCCAGGACCGATACGGTCGCCTCTCCGACGAGCACCTCGCCGCGCTGGCGTGG
>JBFWRA010000742.1:0-3524 GCA_050249155.1 Isosphaeraceae bacterium
GGCCTCCGAGAGTACACCCAACCCCAGGTCGTCTTCACCCGACGCGCCGGGGGGTTCCGGCCTCAACTTTTCCGTCACGGCAAACTTCCCGTGGTCTCCGTGCTTCGCCTGGATCGCCCTCTGTTCCACCGCGCGGGGGGCCGCCGAGAAGGCTGATCGTCGACCGCGACCTCGGTGCGATCCCGCTCCGTTCACCGAGTTTCACGATTCTCGGCTGCCGTGGGGATGCTCGCACGCTATGATGCTCTCCTGGTGACGAAGAAGGAGACCAGGGGAGGCGAGTCATGCCGATCGGGCGGGGCTTTCGGGATCTGGACCGGATACTCTGAGGGGACGCGACACGGCTTTCCGAACTGACGCGGGGTTCGGTCGAGGTGCGCTCCGCGGGGCTCTGCATCGTGCTGGCCCTGCTCGCGATGGTCTACGGGGCGTGCATGGGCCTGTTCGCGGTCTTCCGGGGGAGTCCCTCCGCCTGGCTCCAGGTGCTCGCCTCCGCGGTGAAGGTGCCCGCGCTGTTCGTATTGACGCTCGTCGTGACCTTCCCTTCGCTTTACGTGTTCAACGCTTTGGTGGGATCTCGGCTTTCGGTCGGGTCGCTGCTTCGTCTGTTGCTGGCGGCGCTTGGGGTGATCGTGGCGGTGCTGTCGTCGCTCGGGCCGATCGTCGCGTTCTTCTCGGCGAGCACGACAAGCTATGCGTTCATGAAGATTCTGAACCTGGTCGTGTTCAGCCTGTCCGGCCTGCTCGGGATGGGGTTCCTCCTCCAGACGCTCCATCGGTTGAGCCTGGCCGCTCCAACGCCTTCGGAGCCGACGCCGCCGTCCGCGGCGCTGGAAGGTCCGCCCTCCGGCGATCCGTCGATGGAGCTCACATCCCTGACGAGGCTGCCCGGCGCGCTCGAGCGGGTCGACGATCGAATGCTCAGCCGGCACGTCAAGACGGTCTTTCGTTTCTGGATCGTGCTCTTCGGGTTGGTCGGAGCGCAGATGGGTTGGGTGCTTCGGCCGTTCATAGGTGACCCAAGCTTGCCCTTCGCCTGGACTCGCGCCAAGGAGTCCAACATCTTCCTGGCGGTCCTGGAGGCGCTCGGCAACCTGCTGAGCGGGCGATGAACGGCCTGTCGCGATTGATTGAAGGGGTCCTCCAGGGAAGGCCGTCGGCGAGGTCCTGGGGACTGGCCGTCGCCTGCGGGATGGGTTACGGCCTGGTGATGGGCTCCTTCGGCGGTCGAGTCGGCCAATCGGTCCTCTCGGCGTTGAAAGTTCCCTTGCTGCTGTCGACCACGGTCGCGCTGAGCCTCCCCAGTTTTTTCATCGTCAACACCTTGCGAGGGCTCCGCGCGGATTTTGGGGAAGTCCTGCGGGCGTTGATCGGATCCCAGGCCGCCCTCACGGTGGTCCTGGTCTCGCTCGCGCCGTTGACGGCGTTCTTTTATGCGTCGACGACGAATTATCGAGCGGCGATCCTGTTCAACGGGCTCATGTTCGGCGCGGCGAGCGTCGCGGCTCAGGTCCCCCTGCGACGATCGTACCGGCAACTCATCGAACGCGACCCCCGGCACCGAGGTCTCATCGGGCTCTGGCTTCTGCTGTACGCCTTCGTGGGGATCCAGATGGGCTGGGTGCTCCGGCCGTTCATCGGCGACCCGACAGGACCGACCCAGTTCTTTCGAGAGGGAGCCTGGGACAACGCCTACATGGCCGTGGCGGGAATGGTCGCCGAGGTCCTGGGAATCTCACGATGAGCCAGGGGTGGGAAGTTCGAGGGTTGCCGCTGGCCGGCGGGAAGGCTCGGCGTTAAAATCAGGACAGATCTTACCACCGGGCGAGGGCCCCTCCCATCAGGCGACAAAACGGAGTGTCGACAATGGCCAAGCTGAGACTGTTGAAGACCGGTCACGGTGACCTCTGCCTGGCCGAATGGGACGCCAAGCGACCGGAATCGGTCGCGGAAGCCGAGCGCGCGTTCCAGGAGAACCTGACACCCGGCCGACTCGCGTTCCGCCTCGACGGGCCGGGGCAGACCCGGCCGATCCGCGCCTTCGACGCGACCGCCCCGGAAATTCTGCTCGTCCCGGCGATCCAGGGCGGCTAAGACCCTAAACGAATCCACACCCCATGATTCGAACCGGCTATCTTCGCTGGGAGATCGACGTTGACGATGCGCGCTCCAAGGTCGATCCCCTGGCCAGGGAAGTGACCTTCCGCGCCCGCCCCGCCTACCGGGTCGTCCGCGTCAAGAGCGCGGGGCATTCCCAGGCGGCCGAGCGATTCGTCCGAGGAGACGCGAACTACGACGACGTCCTGCGCGCCCTGCAACGCGACGGGGGCGAGGTCGACGTCACCATCGCCGACGTCGGACCCCGCCGCTTTCGCTATTCCGAGAGTGACCGGCTCAAGACGCCCCGGTTCTGGATGGCCAAGCTCCAGCGCGAGGCCAACGCCTTCGCTCATGAAGTCGTCCGGCAAGCGTCAAGCTTTCCTCAGATGGTCATTTCCAGCCAGTCGCTCCGGGCGGGATACGCCCGGCTCGTCGAGTGGGAGATCTTCCGCGTGATCGAGGGGCGGAGCATCCCCCAGCCGACCCGCGAGGACGAACCGATGAGGATCGACGCCGGCGCGTATCAGAGCGGCGTCCCGGAACTGGTCGCCGCGGAACTCGTCCGCGACGTCGTCGACGTCAAGGAGTTCGACGAGTTCTGCCGGTTCGACCGCGTGACCGTCCTGAACGGTTCAAGGTATTATCGTATCCCCAGACGACCCCACGGTATGATCGAGGTCTGGGACGCCCGCACCTTCCGGGCCGAGGCGAGGCTCTGCGTGGTGTTTCAGGACCCGGGAATGCCCCCTTCCGACGAAGTCGTCATGAAGTACCTCCTGGCCAAACATCAACCCGAACTGCTCTGGCAGGTTGGCGTCCGGTTCGATCCTCCCGCGGGCAGGTTCGAGACCGTTCCCGCCCGGCGCTGGCGCGCGGAGTAACCCGGTTTTCCACCCGCGCCACACCTCGTGGCGAATTCGCCACGGCTCTCCTCTCGTTCCTCACATCATGTGACCGAGCGGTCTCACATCCGTTCACGCTCCCGAGACGACTTCGATTGCCCTTAGTGTCCTCAGAGAAAAGATTTACGATCGAAGCTCGCGTCGACTCGCTCTCTCGGGACGGGAGTGATTCGTCGTGAAGAGTCCGATTGGGAAATCAGGGATTTCCTGGAAAAGTCTTTTGTCCGCCCCACCAATAGGGTATGAATTAGCTAGCGGTGGTTTGCGTAGTCTAGATCGGCTACGCAGACCGGGGGTCCCGCGTTGCATTTTCACACCGGGCTTTTTTGGACTCTCTTGGGGGCAGCGCGATGTCGAAAGGTCGTCAACAGGAACCGCGAGGTCGGTCGTCCCATCATCGGGCGAGCGTGGCGGTCGAGCGCATGGAAGCGCGGGTTCTTATGAACGGCTCGCACAAAGGCGACAGCGAGATCCATTTCCGGCCGATCTACGACTACGTCCCGGTGACGCACTACCGGCACG
>JBFWRA010000743.1:0-3519 GCA_050249155.1 Isosphaeraceae bacterium
GCGTGGATTCCTGCCCATCGACGTGAGTCGCGCGGCCCAACGTGCATGCTCGTCGGGGTCGTCGTCCTCGCCGCCGTCGGTCTGGTCGACTGGATAGGAGCCGAGCTCCTCGGTCGGAATTCGCTTGCACCAGAGGCCGATCCCTTCCGGAAGCCGTTGGGACTTTGGCAGATTCCTGGCCCGCGCGCGGGCGGGATGGCCTTCGTAGGCCGCCATGCAGCCGCTGGGGGCGTGAATGACCAGCACGCCTCGATCGCGTAGATTTGTGAGCACGCGGTTCATGGTCGGGGCCATGTCCACGCCCCGGCGCACGGCGTTCAGGCAATGGTGGAGGTCCCACATGTCGCAAACGATGACCGCGGTCCTGGCGGGGTCCCAGGTCGCGGGAGTCTCGACGACCCGGCAGGCACCCCCCAGCCCCGGGGACTCGACCCTCGATCGAAGCACGAGCGACAGCGCCCCAGGCGGGTCGGCCCCCTCGGTGAGCGAAGGCGTCGAGAACGTCAACAATCCCGCGCAGGTCAGAGAAAACAGCGTCACGCCTGGTCGGATCACGCGAAGCGACATGGGATACCCCTCGATGGTCGCGGGTTCACTGGGGCGCGGGCGCACTCCACCCGCCTCGGTCCGTTCCGGTTGAGGCTATCCCGCGAGGGCCCGCTTGGGGAGAGCCTACCTCCCGGAATTCGCCACCTCATTCTCGGCCTTCGCGTCGTGGGACCGTCGCGAAGCGCTCGGCGACTTTCCCAGTTTTCTTGACGGCACTCTTGAATCGGGTGCGGGAAGCGAGTAACTCAGCCATCTCACCCGTTCAGGATCGCACCGAGGATTCGCTCCGACCGCCGAGGTCGGGCGCGGCCCGCCAACCACGCAGAGACGACGACCATGTCGCCCTCGATCTGGACCCTGTCGGTCGCGGCCTGTTGCGTTCTCTCGGCTCCCCAGGAGGAGTGCCCCTGGGAGCCGCCCGCCAGCGCCAGGGTCAGCCTATCCAAGGAGTCCGACGGGGTCTGGCGAGTCCAGTCGCGCGACTCCGAGGAGTTCACTCTCGTCGCGAAGGCGCGACTCAAGGCGAGGCCCGGTGAGACGTTTCGGGTCGGACTTCGGGTTCGAGTGGACGTCAACACGAAGGCGATGCCGGAACTGGTCTGCTTCGACGAAAACGGGAGGCCGATCCAGGCCCGGTCGTCCCTGGACAACGCGCCCGATAGTTTCTCGACGAACTGGCTGCGCTATCGGAAACCCTTCGTGGCGTTGCCTGGGACCGCGACGGTCGGAGCGCTCGCGCGCTGTCGAGGCAGGGGGGCGGTGCTGCTCTCCGATCTCGAAGTCACCTCTGAGAACGTTTCAACCTATGAAACCGGGGTCCTGGTCGATCCCCTTTACGCGTCGAAGCGCAACGGCGTCGTCCTCGAATCCAATTTTGGAATCCGCAACCGAGAACGCGTTTCGACCAAGGATCGGGACGGAGACGGATTCTGGGCCGTCGTCACGCAGGACCTGGACGAGGTCACTCGACCCACGGAGCGTGGCGAGGACTGGCGATCGCGGTTCGAGCACAATCCCAACGCGGTCTTCTGGTCCGACGGCGCGGTCCTGAAGTCGGACACCGTGGCCGAGGATCGGCCGCCATCGACCGCGCTCGCCTTGCACTACAGGGCGGAGGCGCTCCCCGGCCCCTACCGGGTCCTGGTGAGCGACCCGGGCCGGGCCTGCGCATTGTCGCTCGACGGGAAGAATTGGTCTCGTCACGAAGGGGGGCGCGAGATCGATCTCGGAACCCTCCATCTTGCCGACGGCCGCGTCGAGTTCTGGATCGACACATGTTACCGTGATCCTATTTCAATCGGTCCTGTCTACTTCGATTACGTCCGATTGATCCCGGCCACCGACCGCCAGGCCCAGGCTCGTCTGTTTGAGGCGGCGGTTCGCAAGCCGGGGCCCGCGCCCAGCGCCAAGGCTGAGACGACGCGCGTCGAGGTCACCGTGCGAGCGCCCCAGTTCGCGGAGGGCGCGCGCTGGCCGGTACGCTGCGGACTCCCGATCCCCGCCGGTGAACTCGACTCTCCGGATCACGTGGCGGTGGAGGATCGGAAGGGAACGCGCATCCCTTGCCAGGTGCGCGCCTCGGCGACCTGGCCGGACGGTTCGGTGAAGTGGCTCTTTCTCGATTTTTTTCACGACTTGTCCCGATCGGGAGAAGGACGCTATCGCGTCGTCTATGGGCGCGAAATCGAGCGTGAACCTTCGCCGCTCGCGGTCAAGATCCGCGAGGTCGCCGAGGGCCTCGTGGTGGATACAGGCGCCGTTCGGTTCCTCGTGCCGAAGGGCCGCTTCGCCATTCTGGACGAGGTGCAGGGGGCGGACGGAACGCCGAGAGTCGTCGGGCCCGTGGCCGTTCAGGTCAAGGAGGCGACGGGTCGGGTCTGGTCGTCGCTCGATCGACCCGTGGGGCGTCTGGAAGTCGAGCACGCCGGACCGTCGCATGCGGTGATTCTCGTGGAAAGTGAATGGCCGCGCTCCGGCCGGCCTTCGACGGGATTCGGCCATCGCGCCCGAATTCACGCCTACGCGGGGAGTCCGCTCATTCAGGTCGATCACTTCGTCGCGAACACGGACAGCCGACCCGCCAGGGCCGTGGAAGGCTCGATGGCCAGCCAGGTCGACGTTCACTCGATCACAATCCCGATCGCGCTGGCTCCGGGCGTACGGAGGGTCGTGACGGACCAGGGCGAGGCCACCCTGCCCGGGGCCCTGATCCAGGCGACCGAGGACCTGGCGATCGTGGGAGGGAAGGAGCGTCCCGCGAGGCTTCCCGGCTGGATCTCGGTCGGGACGGAGCGGGGCGCGTTGAGCCTCGGTCTGGAGGGGTTTCGCGAACAGTTCCCCAAGGCCCTGCGATGGAACTCCGAAGGGGTGGAGGTGGACCTCTGGGCGGCCGAGGGAGGAGCGTTCACCTGGATCGAAGGAGTCGGCAAAACGCATCATCTTTCCCTGTACTTTGGCGAGACCCACACACCGACGTCGGCGGAACTCCTGGCGACCGGGCCGATTCTGGCCCAGGCGTCGCCGGAATGGTACGCGGCCAGTGGGGCGTTCGGGCCGATCCTCCCCGCTTCTCAGTCTCCCTTGCCGGAAGTCGAACGGGAACTCGAATCGCACATCGCCGATCCGATCGTGGCGAGGGTCGGACTCGGATTTGAAAACTATGGGGATCACAGTTCCAACGGATATGTGAAGGGATCCTTTCTTTGGGACAATAACGAATATGATACCCCGGCCGCCTGCCTCGTCCACTTCGCCAGAACCGGGGACCGCGACGCGCTTCGACTGGGCCTCGCCGGGGCCCAACACTACGTCGACGTGGACGTGGTTCATTACTCCAGCCAGCAGCCCGACTGGTTCCGCGCCCAACACACGCACAGCCACGACCGGTTCGGCCACCACACGGCGCAAGGGCCGAACATGAATCATGCCGGGTATGTTCAAGGTCTGATTCTCGCGACGTATTTGACGGGG
>JBFWRA010000744.1:0-3519 GCA_050249155.1 Isosphaeraceae bacterium
GGATCTCCACGGTCTGGACCCGAACCTCGGCGGACTCGTCGCGGAGCAGGGCGCGAATGGCCGGAACCGCCGCGACGGCCCTGGGGCCGATCGATCCCAGGGCGCTCAGGTGGGCTCCCCGGACCTCGCGGTCGGGGTCGTCCAGGCCGTTCGTCAGCGTCTCCACGACGCCAGGGTCCAGGGGACGAATCCGTCCCAGCGCCAGGGCCGCGCCTCGACGAACGCGGGGCTCGGGAGCGTCGAGGGCCAGGGTCAAGGAGTCTCGGACCGGGCGGCCCAGGCTCGCCAGGGCCTCGGCGATCGGTTCGACCTCGCTCGTTTCGATTCGCAGGGCGTCGAGCAGGCGAGGGGCCGACTCCGCCCCCGCCTTGCCCAGCAGGAACGCGGCGAGGCGGGCGACCTCGTGGTTCTCTCCGGTCAGCAGCGTCTCCAGCTCCCCGGCCATCTCTCGGAGGAGGGTGGGGCGCTCGACCAGCCCGTTGACCGAGACGCGCCGGACCCGCTCGTCCGAGTCGCGTAGACCCTGGCCCAGGGTCGCCCCCATCGTCGCCTCCGCCTGGGGAAGCCTCGTAAGGGCCTGGATCGCCGCGGCGCGGACCGTCGCCTCGTCGTCCCCGGACCGGGCCCGCAACGCGGCATGGACCCGGTCGTCCGGGCTGGCTAGCCGCCCCAGGCCGTCGACCGCCGCGGAACGGGTCGTGGCATCTTGATGTGTGGACGCTTCGATCAACGCGGCGGCCGCGCCGATCCGTCCCAGCGCCAGGGACGCCTCTTTCCGAAGGCGCTCGCTCGGGTCGCCCAGAATCGGCGTCAGGTCGGGAATGGCGGACCTGGCGGCCGGCCCGATGCGTCCCAGCGCCATGACCACCTCGGCCTTGACGCTCTCCTTGCGTTCGTTGAGCAGTTCGCGGAGGCTCTCGACGGCGGGTTCGCCGATGGCGGCCAGGGCCAGGGCCGAGCGATAATCCTGGTGGGATTCTTCGAGCGACTGGCCGCCGTAGCGGGTCCTCAGCGTGTGGACCAGCGCCGGCACGGCCGGGGCGGCGTCCGGCCCGAGCGACCGGACGGTCTCCAGCACCGCGAGGCGCACCTGGCCGTCCTTCTCGGTCATGAGCAGGTCGATCAGGGTGGGCAGCGCCTCGCGCTTCGCGGTTGGGTCGGCGTCTTGAAGGCGCGTCGCGGCGGAACGGCGGACGTCCACGTCGTCGGCGCGGAGTCCGTCGGCCAACCTCGCCGGGGGAGTCGCGGTGGGCGGATCCTGCGCCCGCGCCCGGCCCACGGTCGCCGACGTCGCCACGAGGGCGACCGTCAGCAGCGCTCGATACGGGAGCGATCGATCCACGCCGAGACTCCTTGAGGAAGCGGGCCGGGGGCTTGGTTCGCTCGGAGCGTCAGGCCAGCAGACCCGGGAGGGGCTCGGTGCTATCACCGAACTGGTCGACGGGGACGCCGGCCTGCTGGAGCATGGCGAGCAGCAGGTTGGACATCGGGGTCTCGGGCCGGCACTTGTGGTTCCGACCGGTCGTGAAGGTGCCTCCGCCCTTGCCCACGACGATGACGGGCAGGTTGACGTGGTCGTGGCGGTCGCCGTCGCTGATCCCGCTGCCGTAAAGGATCATCGAGTTGTCGAGCAGGGTCGAGCCGTCCGCCTCCTCGACGGCCATCATCTTCTCGACCATGTAGGCGAGGATGGCGACGTGGTAGCGGTCGATCTCGCGGAGCTTGCGGTTCTTGGCCTCCTCGCCGCCGTGGTGGGAGAGTTCGTGGTGTCCGTCGGTGAAGCCCAGCCAGGGATAGTTTCGATCGGTGGCTTCCTTGGTGACCATGAAGCTCGCGGCCCGGGTGCGGTCGGTCTGGAACGCCAGGACCTGAAGGTCGCACATCAACCGGAGGTGTTCGTCGAAGTCCTCGGGGATGCCGGCGGGGCGCGCGAGCCCGTCGCTGGGAAGTTCGACCGAGGTATCGGCGATCTGAACGCGGCGCTCGACCTCGCGGACGCCGGTGAGGTACTGGTCAAGCTTGCGACGGTCGTCGCGGCCGACGCGATCGCGGACGCGTTTCGCGTCGTTCATGACGTAGTCAAGGATGCTTTTCCGGTAGAAGTCGCGGTCGGCGACGGTCGACTGCGTCAGGCTCTGGCTTCCCTGGGTGAACAGGCGGTCGAAGACGATCTTGGGGTTCAGCTCGTAAGGCGCGGGGGAGGTGGCGGTCCGCCAGGAGATGTGCGTCTTGTACGTGCCGCTATATCCAAAGGCGTTGCCCGAGCGCGGCGATTCGCAGCCCAGTTCGAGGCTGGGAAAGCGGGTGGCGTCGCCGACGTGGCGGGCGTAGAGCTGGTCGGCGGAGATCCCCACGCGGACGTCGTCCTGCGTCTTGTAGGCCTGAGCGCCCGTGAGGAAACTCGCGGCTCCCTGGCCGTGGCCGCAGCCCTCGGTATCGCCGTTGGTCAGCGCGGTGTTATGGGTCAGTCCGTGGAAGCAGTTGAGCCAATCCCGGGCGAACATGAGCGGGCGAAGGGTTTCGGGAAGGTCCACCAGGACCCCTTCCCGTTCCGGGAACCAGGTCGGCAGATGCACGCCATTGGGGACGTACCAGAAGCTCATGCGGACGGGGGGTCGGCTCGATCCCCTGGGCGCGCCGGCGAAGGCCGGCAGGCTCTCCATCCAGGGCAGCGCCAGGGCGGCTCCCATGCCGCGGAGCAACGTTCGCCGGGTGACCTGGTTCCTCATCGTCAACTCCCCCATCGCTGGGCTTCGCGGAATCGTGGGCGTTTCGAGCCGGGGTCAGCGATCCACCCCTCGGTTCTGGAAGGCCCGACTCTCCACGATACCGGTGATCAGACTGTGGATCCGGTCGCCACCCGCGGCGAGCTTCCCTCGGATTTCCTCGACCGTGCAATAGTCGTACGCTTCCAGTCCGCGGCCCAGGGCATAGGTGAGCATGTTCTCAATGAGGCATCGTGTGAACCGACGCGCGGCCGTGGTGCTGAGAAGACCTTTCAATTCCTGGATATCGTTGAACTTGTGACCCCCGGGCAGTTCGCCCGAGGGATCGATCAGGAATCCGGCGTCCATGACTCTCCATCGACCGACGGCGTCGAAGTTCTCCAGCGCGAAGCCAAGGGGGTCCATCTGCTGGTGGCACGACGCGCAGTTCGGGTCGGTTCGGTGGACCTCCATGCGATCCCGAAGCGAGCCGGTCTCCGCGGCCTGCGCGCTTTCGTCGAGCTTCGCGACCTCGGCCGGGGGTGGAGGCGGGGGCGTGCCCAGAAGCTGTTGCAAGATCCACTGACCTCGTTTCACCGGCGACGTTCGATTGGGGTTGGACGTCAGCGTGAGCACGCTGGCCTGCGTGAGCACACCCCCCCTGCGACGATCGGCCAGCGCGACCTTCCGAAACTCCGGGCCACTCACTCCGTCGATGCCATAGTGCCGGGCGAGCGTCTCGTTCAGGATCGTGTAGTCGGAGTCCAGCAACTCCATCACGCCTCGGTCGTTCCTCAGCACGTGACCGAAGAAC
>JBFWRA010000745.1:0-3514 GCA_050249155.1 Isosphaeraceae bacterium
TCCGAAGCCTCTTGTGGCGTCAGCACCTTCCAGGAACTCCCCTCGGGTTTCGTTCGCGATCTCGACCGGATTCCATCGACGGCCGTGTCGAGGTCGCGGGTCAGCATAAGAGGAGTCGAGGCCAGTTGGATAGCCCCGAGAACTCCACGGCGGCGACGCCTGGCGTGGCGACCACCACGAGAGTATGTTCAACAAGTCTTGCACGGCCCACCGAGGAACCAACACCGAGGAGTCCCCGCGATGCCGCGATCCTCTGGCCTCCGCGCGACCCTGCCCGCGATTCTCTTGAGCGCCGCGTTCGCGGCCCCCGCCTCGGCGGGACCACCCGTGTCCATCGTCGCCCCCATGCCACCGCCCTCCTGGGCGGTCCTGGAGCGCGCGTTGATCCGGGCCAACGCCCAGGCCTGCCAGGCCTACTTCCACCACTACTTCGACGATCGAGGCTACCTCGAATGCGTCACCCGCTGGGGAGGGGACGACGGACCCGACGACGCCATCGAGAACCTCAGCGACTGGCCGATCCTCCACGCCCTCGGAGCGCCCGAGGAAGTCCTTCGCCTCTACAAAAAAGGCTGGGAGGGACACCTCCGCCAGTTCACCGAGGCCCGCACGACCGACGTGCCCTTCGCCAAAGACGGCATGTATTATAAAGAATTCCCCGTCATGTTCGACTGGCTTCACCACGGCGAGGGGCTCACGCCGTTCAACCTTCAGGGGCTCTGCGACCCTGGCGACCACCGTTTCCAACGCCGGACGATCCGGTTCGCCGGATTCTACCTCAACGAGGACCCCGGCGCGCCCAACTACGACCCCGATCACAAGATCATCCGCAGCCTCATCAACGGCAGCCGAGGGCCCATGCTCCGCAAGGCCACCGGGCTGGACTGGGCCGGAGACCCGATCGAGGTCGAGAATCGATTCCGGCCCCGACATGGCGAATCCAGTTATGCTCAAATGGTTGAGCACTTCCGCGACTACAACGACGTGGCCGGCGATCACCCGCAGAACCTCCTGGCCACCACGCTGGCGCTGAACGCCTTCGCCCTGACGGGAGAGCCGAGGTATCGCGACTGGTTGCTCGGTTACGTCGACGCCTGGTCCCGACGCGCCGCGGACAATGGCGGGATTCTCCCGTCGAACGTGGGACTCGACGGCAAGGCGGGCTCCGCGGCGGGGGGCAAGTGGTATGGCGGGGTCTACGGTTGGGGCTTCACCGTGCACGACCCCGGCTCGGGTCGCATGGCCAACCGGAACACCACGCACCTGGGAATCGTCGGGTTCGGAAACGCCTACCTGCTCACCGGAGACGACCGGTACCTCGACGTCTGGCGCAAGCAGACCGACGCGGTGAACGCCAACAAGAAGGTAGTCGACGGCCAGACCGTTTACCCGACCATGCACGGCGACCAGGGATGGTACGGCTTCACCCCCGCGCCCTACTCCCATGGAGCGGCCGAGATCTACTACTGGTCGATGCGGCCCGAGGACCGCGAACGGCTCCCCCAAGGGGGTCGCGCCTGGTTCACCTACCTCGAAGGGAACGACCCGGGCTACCCTGAGCGGGCCTTGCGAGCCGATTTCGCGAGGCTGAGGAAGAAGCTTCAGGACATGAGGGACGATCCGACCACCCCCGACACCCGCCTGGCCGACGACCCGCTGGGGAACAACCCGGCGACGACCGACGCGCTGATCGAGTTGACCCTCGGCGGCCTGCATCCGGGCCATCGAGGCGCGCCCTTGCATTGTCGAGTCCGCTACTTCGACCCCGAAGCGCGACGCGCGGGGCTTCCCGAGGACGTCGCCGCGCTGGTCGAGACGCTGTCGGCCGACTCCACGACGCTCACCCTGGTGAACGTCGATCAGGTCGAGCCGAGAACGGTGGTGATCCAGGCGGGCGCGTACGCCGAGCACCAGATCGTGGGCCTTCAAAACGACGGCGCGTCGGTCGCGATCGACGCCCCGCGCGTGACGGTTCGTCTGGCCCCCGGCGCGGGGGGTCGGCTCGTTCTGAAGATGAGGCGTTACGCGAACCCGCCCACCATGGCGCAACCGTGGGATTAGTCTCGCGAGACGGATCGGCCGTGGTGACGCCCCCGGGCCGCGGCCGATAAGAGTCTCAATCGCGCGGCGACGGGCCGCGGTGGGTCGACCCGAGCGGGGCCGCGCCGATGGACACGCCCAGGATCGCCAGGACCCTTGACGAGATGGGAACCCTCCTGGAGGTCCGAGGGGAAAACCCCTTCCGCTGCCGGGCATACCACAACGCCGCCCAGGCCCTGAAGGCGCTGCCCGACGACCTCTCGGCCATGGTCGCCGACGGCTCGCTCCGCCAGGTTCAGGGGATCGGAGAGACTCTGTACAAGAAGATCGTCGAACTCCTGACCACGGGCCGGCTCGAATCGTTCGACGAGTTGAAGCGAACCACTCCTCCCGGCCTGATCGCGCTGCTCCGCGTGCCGGGTCTCGGCCCCAAGAAGATCAAGACCCTGCGCGAGGCCCTGAACGTCGAGGGCCTTCCCGACCTTCGCGAGGCGGGGGAATCCGGGAAGATCGCGGTGTTGAAGGGGTTCGGCGAAAAGACCCAGGCGAAGATCCTCGAAGGGATCACGTTCCTCGAATCGGCCGGCGACCGGATCTTGCGAAACCATGCCTTGCGGCTGGTCACGCCAATCCTCGAAGCGATCCGGGCGCACCCCGCCGTCATTCGCGCGGAGGTTTGCGGCAGCCTCCGGCGTCGCAAGGAGACGATCGGCGACCTGGACGTCCTGTTCAGTTCGAACGACCCCGCGCCGGTCTTCGAACGGTTCGTCACGCTCCCCGGGGTCGCCAGCGTGCTCGCGCGGGGGACGACCAAGGCCAGCGTCCGACTCCTTGACGGCGTTCAGTGCGACCTTCGCGGGGTCGACGACGTCGCGTTCCCGTTCGCCTTGCATTATTTCACGGGGTCGAAGGAACATAACGTCGCGATGCGACGCCGGGCGATCGCGCGGGGAGGCTCGCTCAACGAGTACGCCCTCACCGGCCCCGACGGCCCGATCCCCTGCGCCACCGAGGCCGACGTCTTCAAGGCGCTCGGGCTGGCGGAGATCCCTCCCGAGCTTCGCGAGGACGCGGGGGAGATCGACGCGGCGGAGCGGGGAACGCTTCCCAACCTGGTCACCCTCGCCGATCTGACCGGCACCTTCCACTGTCACACCGACTGGTCCGACGGTGCCGCCACGCTCTCCGAGATGGCCGAGGCCGCCCGCGCCCTGGGGCTTCGGTACCTTGGGATCGCCGACCACTCCCGGTCCGCCGGTTACGCCGGCGGCCTGAGCGTCGAACGGGTCCGGGCCCAGTGGGAGGAGATCGACCGCCTCAACGCCACGTTCGGCGGGTCGTTCCGCCTCTTCAAGGGGACCGAGTGCGATATCCTCGCCGACGGCTCGCTCGACTACCCCGACGATCTGCTCGACGGGTTCGACTACGTGGTGGCGAGCGTTCACTCCCTGTTCGGCATGTCGCGTGCCGACAT
>JBFWRA010000746.1:0-3514 GCA_050249155.1 Isosphaeraceae bacterium
CGAATCGCTCCAGCCTGGGGGTCGGCCTGGGAGCGGTTCAGGAGATCCCGGTCCTCCGGGCCTCCGGTCGCGTCGAGGAGGCCAGGCGGCTGGCCGACGTGGCCTATACGACGAACACGTTGACTTGCCTGATCTACGCCGCGGGGCTGGTGGCCTGGGCGCTCTGGCGCGCCCCGTTTCTGGACGGAGACCCGCTCGCGGCCGAGTGGACCTGGGGACTCGTCGCGGTCGCCGGGTTGACCCTGGTCAAGCGTTACGAGAGTTTCCTCGTGGCCGTCCTCCGCGCGCATCGGGAATTCACCCTGACCGCCGAGCTGGACGTCGTCGAGTCGCTGGTCTCGGCGGGAGTCGTGGGGCTGGGGCTCTGGCTGGCGGGGTTCTGGGGCCTGCTCGTGGCGGTCGGAGTCCTCTTGATCGTCAAGATCGCGTACGCCCACGCCAGACACCCGTTCCGATTTCGCTGGCGCTGGGAGGTCCCCACCGCCTGGCGGCTCATGAGGGTGGGACTTCCGATCCTGATGACCACGGCGCTTCACGGCGCGCTGTTGAGCGTCGACCGCGTGGTGATCCTTTCCCGGTTTCCCGACGGGGCTCGAGCGGCGGGGTTGTACTCGATCGCCCTGGCCGGCACGGGATGGGCGCTGGACCTTTCTGGCAGGATCGTCCAGGTGGTTTACAACGCGTTTCAGACGACGCTCGGCCGAACCAACGACCCCGCCGAGGTCGCGCGCCAGGCGGCCAGAACCACGGAAGCCCAGGCCCCTCCCTTGCTCGCCGGCAGCGCGGGGGCCTACCTCGCTGGGCCATCGCTGCTGGGCTTGCTGATGCCGCGATACGCGGAAGGGCTCCCGGCGCTCCGACCGCTGTTGCCGGGCATGACGCTGATCAGCCTCGCCTGGCCTTGCCGTCAGTTCCTGATCGCGGTGGGTCAACCGTACCGGCTGGGCCTGGCCACGGTCCTGGGACTCTTGGTGACGACCTACGCGGCGATCGCGGGGGCTGACGCGGCGGGCCTCGTGGGCCTGGCCTGGGGAGTTTCGCTCGGTTTCACCACGACGTTCCTGGTCACGAACGGGGTCGCGCTGGTTCCCTGGCTCGGCTGGACACGCTGGCTCAAGCACATGCTCAGGATCGGCCTGACGACGATCGTGGTGACCCTGGCCACCCTGGTCGTCACCCACGTTCCGTTGGGGCTGACGGACCCCTGGATCGATCTGACGGTTCGGGTGGGAGCGCTCGGCGCGGGGTCGCTGACCTGGTTGGCGTTCTGGGGCCGCCGTCACGGCTGGGGCGGTTTGTTGAAGGGTCGGGGAGGATCGCGTGATGCTTGACCTCGGCTTCCTCCTGGGCCTGGCGGCCTGGTCGGCCGGCCTCGGGCTCTGGCTCCTGCGCCGATTTGGCACGAGGCCCGATCACCCCGCCGACGCGCTTGGCCTGGCCCTGGCCCTGGGATTGGGCGCGCTGGGGCTGGCGGTCCTTGGGCTGGGGCTGGTCGGGGCGCTCGATGCGCGAGGGCTCCGCGTGACGCTGACCGCGGGCACCCTGATCGGAGCGCCAAGCCTGGCGCGCTGGCTCGTGACGGCCTGGCGTCGGGAGGGCGATCGTGATTCCTCATTCGAATGGCCAGACCGCGCATTCGCCGTTTGGACGGCCCTCGCGATAGTCGGGACGCTGGTCGCGGCGCTGGCTCCCGTGACCGACGGCGACGCGCTTTGCTATCACCTCCAGGTCCCCCGCCGGTTCCTGGAACGCGGCGTCACCTTCTTCGACCCCGACTTGCATGAGACGGTTTATCCCTTGTTGACGGAGCTGCTCTACGCCGTGGCGCTGGCGCTGCGAGGGCCGGTGGCCTGCCGCCTGATCCAGTGGCTGCTGGGCCTGGTCTTCGCCCTGAACGTCTCGGCTCTGGCGAGGCCCTTCCTGGGAGGCCGAGCGTGGTGGGCCGGGGCGATCGCCCTGCTCGTCCCCGCGGTGAGCAACGGCATGACCGCGCCTCTCAACGACGTGGCGCTGGCCGCCTTCGGGACCGCCGCGCTGGTCGCCTGGTCACGGTTCCGGGACCGACCGACGTTCCTCGGAGCGACGCTTATCGGAGTGCTCACGGGCCTGGCGATGGGAGTGAAGTACCCCGCGCTGGTGCTGGCGGGCTTGATCGGCCTGGACCTGGGACCGGGCATGCTCACACGATCCTTCCTGAGAATCTCGACCGGGACCGCGGGGATTCCGCTTTTCGGAGAGCGACGTTCCCGCGACGCCTTGCGGAGGCTCTTCCATCGGTGGTCCGAACCCGGCGAGCCGAACGCGACCCGGCCGCGACGTCGGTTCGCGCACGTCCTGGCCTTCGTGACGGCGGCCTGGATCGTGGGGGGGCCCTGGTACGCCCGGGCGTTCTGGCACACGGGGAACCCCGTCCATCCCTACTTCCGCCACACGTTCGGAGGAGCGGGGCTCGACGAGGTGCTCGACCCCGAGACCCGACCGCTCGCGGTGACCGCCTGGAACCTCCTCACCGCGCTGGGACCGATGACGCTCCAACCCGACGTCTTCGATAGCTTCTCCCATCAGTTCGGCCCGGTCTTTCTCCTGTTCCTGCCCCCCCTGCTCTGGGAGCGTCCTCCCCGTCGCCTGCTTCCGCTGGCGGCGATCGGATACGCCTTCCTGGCGCTCTGCTTGACCCAACGGCAGAGCATGCGTTTCGTACTGATCGCGCTGGGACCACTCTCGGTGGCGGTCGCCTGGCTGGCGAACGCCTGGTGGCGACGTCGGTCCAGGGCGGGCCGATTGCTGGTCGGCGCTCTCACGCTCGTCCTGGGGTTCGAGTCCTGCCTCGCGATGGCCAAGGCGAGGCATGGCTGGCGGGTCGTGGCGGGTTTCGAGAGCGCCGAGGCGTTCCTGAGCCGTCGCGAGCCGACTTACCTCGTGGGCCGTTGGATCGACGAGAACCTCCCGGAAGACGCTCGAATCGTCGGCCAGGACCATCGCGGGTTTTACATTCCGAGGGCCTACGCCATGGAACTCGCCCACCGCCGAAGGACCGGAGTGGGCCAGGAGGGTCAGCCGGCCGCCGAGGTCGTCGAGCGCCTCGTGGCCGAGGGATTCACGCATCTCCTGTTGTGCCCTCCTCAGCCAGAAACCGCGGTCGAGTTCGACCCGACGCTCGGAAGGACGCTCGCCCCCTGGCTCGATCTCAACGTCCCGCTTTTCGAGGAAGACCTCTCCGACGCCGACGGCGTCGTTCGCCGGTACGCGATGTACGACCTGACCGGCGCGAGGGGGATCGCGACCGCCTCACCGTCGAGGGCCCGACGATGAGCCCGCGCGACCGCCCGAGCCTGGCCGAGCTTCGCGAGCGGGTCCACAAGGAACGCCACCGCGAGATCGGCAACTGGCTAGCCCGACGCTGGGCGCGGCCGACGGCGGTCTTCGGCACCTGGCTGGCGGTTCGACTGGGGACGACCGCGCACCAGGTCACCCTGGCGGCGCTGGCCGCGGGACTTGGCTCGGCGCTGGCGAT
>JBFWRA010000747.1:0-3510 GCA_050249155.1 Isosphaeraceae bacterium
GTAGCGGAAGAACAGCTCGTAGACCTCGTTGGCCCCGGCCGATCGGGACAGCGCCGCCACCGCCGCATCGGCCGCCGCCTCGTCCCAGTCGTCCATGGCCGCGGTGAACGCCGCGCGGGCTCCGCGGGCGGGCGGGACGGCCGACTCGTCGACCGGGCCCATCGTCCAGTTCCCCTCGCGCACGTCCTGCGCCTGGGAACTCTTGAAGTAATCCAGCGCCCAGAAGATCGGGAGCCAGCGGTCGGTGTCGGGCGAGGCGAGGCTGGCCAGGTGGGCCGAGTTGACCACCAGCACGGCGTGGAATTTGTGGCCGACGCTCGGCCGCGGCTGCACGTTTCGCACTCCGGCGAGCAGCAGCGCCGCCAGCACGTCGCGGTAGGAGGTGCCCCGAACCACACGCGCGGCCACCTCCTCCAGCAGCCGCTCGCGCGGGGTCTCCTCCAGGAGGCGGACGAGGGGCTCGATCTCGGGCTGGAGCCGCACCACCTTCGGGTCGAGGGCCGCCTCGTCGGCCGAGACCGGCCGGAGTCGCGCGAGGAAGCCCAGGTCGCCAAGGCTCAGCAGCGCGCCGCCCGTCGCGGTCGCTCGCATAAAATGCCGCCGGTCCGTTCGCATGTTCATGGTCGCTCCCTTCCGCGGGATCAATCCCGCCGTTCGTAGACGCGTTTGCCGTCGAGGTAGGTGGCCAGGGCGCGGGCCTCCCGGATCTCGTCCTCCGGGCAGGCCAGCAGGTCGCGGTCAAGGACGACGAAGTCCGCCTGCTTGCCGGGTTCGAGCGAGCCGACGCGGTCCTCCAGGAACAGCAGGCGGGCGTTGTTGATGGTGTAGAGCCGGATGGCCTGCTCGCGAGTCAGGGCCTCCTCGGGGTGGAGCCGCCCCTCGTATCCCCTGGCGCGCCGCGTGATCGCGATCCACATCCCGAGGAACGGGTTGTACGGGTTGATCGACCGGAGCGAGCCGATCTTCCGCATGTGGTCCGACCCGCCCCCGGCGACCACTCCGGCTTCGAAGAGGCTTCTCAGCGGTTGAAAGTACCGCAAGCGGTCGTAGCCGAACTGGGCGACGAGCGTCCGCGTGTCGAGGTGGAGCCAGGCCGGCTGGACGTCCACCACGGCTCCCAGCTTCGCGGCCTTCTCGATCGCCTCGCGGCTCATGAAGTTCGAATGTGTGACGCAGGGGCGGGTCGGGGCGACCGGGGTCCGCTCGTTGACCTCCTCGTAGGCGTCGAGCAGGGCGTGCACCGCGCCGTCGCCGACGCTGTGCGCCGTGAACTGGAGGCCCGACTCGACGGCGGCCCGCACCATCGGCACCAGCCGCTCCGGGGGGATGAACCGCACGCCGCGATAGTCGGGGTCGTCGATCGCGTAGATCCGGCTCACGCCCCAGGGCTCGCGCATGTAGGCGCTGCCGGTGAGCATGCCGCCGTCGAGGTAGGTCTTGATCCCGACGATCCGGAGCCTCGGCCCGCCCTCGCGGAGCGGGTGCTCGGCCGTTCGACGGATCTCGGCGAGGATCCTCTCAAGCGGGCCCAGATTGTCCACGTGCCGCGAGATCCCGACGCGCACGGTGAGGACGCCCGCCTCATGCAGCCGCCGGTACCGGTTGATGGCCCCGTCGCTGGCGTCGCGATCGATCACCGCGGTCATCCCGACGGAGTTGTAGTCGGCGAACAGCTCGAGCAGGCGCCGGTCCTGATCCGGCCCGGTCGGCTCGGGCTCCCCCGAGGAGACCTTCACGTACCGCGTGAGGTTGCGAAGGATGCCGGTCGGCTCGCCGGTTCCGGGCTCCCTTTCGACCTTGCCCGGCCCCTCGGGCTGGAAATCCTTGCCGATACCGCTGCGCCTCAGGGCCAGGGAGTTGAGCGAGGCGTCGGGGCCGGTCGAGAACATCACGGGGTTCTCGGGCGCGGCCCGGTCCAGTTCGTCGCGGGTCGGGTAGCGCTGCTCCTTGAGCCGGGTGATGAACACCTGACGAACGACCACCCACTTCCCGGGGCCCAGAGCCCCGGCGCGAGACCGGACGTATTCGAGCACGTCCGGGATCGTCTCCATCTCGGGGATCGGATGGTCGAACTCGGTCATGGACGCCCCGGTCGGGTGCGTGTGGGAATCGATCAGGCCCGGCAGGACCATCTTGCCGCCAAGGTCGATCACCTGGGTGCGCGGCCCACGGGTTTCGAGGACCTCGTCGTCCGACCCGACGCGCAGGAGGCGGTCGCCCTGGACGGCCAGGGCCTGGCGGACCGAGAAGTCGCGGTCCACCGTCACGATCCTGCCGTTGCGCAGGATCAGGTCCGCCTCGTCAGCCGCCCTGGCCGCGCCGACGAACCCGAGCGACAGAAGCATTCCGGAAAGGCACCAGGAGGCGCGGAGCGTGGACATGGTCGGGACTCGCGGCGAGGTCGTGAAGGCGGTCCCGTGAGGACCGATCCGTCTCTTCGGCACCCCACACGGATCATAACCGAGGGGCCTCGACGAAGAAACGGGCCGGGGCCCGCGGCGGGATCGCGACGTCGCTCCGAGGAACTGGAAGGGTGGCTGAAGTTAGAGGCTCGACGACAGGGCGAAGGCCGCCATTGCTGGGCGAGACGTCCTGACCTCTCTGGTTCTTGGAACGTCCAGGATCGGCGTTTCCAGTACGATCGATGCCGGAATTCCGTCGCGCTGGTGTGACGCCCCGGTGTTATGATGAGTCGCGCGCCCTCGCCGCCGCGCGACGCTTCGGTTCAAGACCACGACGATCAAGGACGACGGTCGGACGCGCCTGAAGGCCCCGACGGGACTCAAGGAGTCGCACCTGGAGCGCGCGCGGGTCACCGACGTGGACGTCCCAGGTCTTCAAGAGGCGCTGACCGAGGCGGGGTTCGAACGCTTGAGGTGCATCCCATGCCGATTTCCGACGATGAGGCCCGGCTCCTCCTTCGAGACGCGATCCGCTCCGTGGAGGAGGATTATCGCGCCCGTGGGATCTTTCGCGACCGGTTCGGGTTCGGCCAGGCGCCGGCCCTGGTCGTCGTGGACTTCGCCCACGGCTGGACCGACGACGCGTACGCTGGCGGGAGCCGGCGGCTCGACGGCGCGGTCGCGGCGACGCGCCGGCTGCTCGACGCGGCGCGGGCGAGGAAAGTCCCGATCGTCTACACGACCAGCCCCTGGCGGCCGGCGAGCGGGGACCAGCCGTTCAAGTCCGCGGCGGACTATTCCCCGAGTTTCCGAGCCTGGGATGAGCGCGCCTGCCAAATCGACGAGCGGGTGGCACCGCATCCCGAGGACCTGGTCCTCACGAAGGAGAACGCCAGCGCGTTCTTCGGCACTCACCTCGCCCCCTACCTGATCGGCCACGGGGTCGATACCCTGCTGATCACCGGATGTAGCACCAGCGCCTGCATCCGCGCGACGGCGACCGACGCGAAGAGCTACCGCTTCCGGCCGATCGTCGTGCGCGAGTGCGTCGGGGACCGCTCTCCGGTCGCCCACGAGTGGACCCTCTTCGACCTCCAGGCGCGGTTCG
>JBFWRA010000748.1:0-3503 GCA_050249155.1 Isosphaeraceae bacterium
CCGATGGTCGAACCGAGGATGGCGTTGTTTCGGGTGTTCAGCCAGGAGATCCCCATCTCGCGGATCGCCGTCCGATTCAATTCCGCGATCTTGACCCGCAGCAGGACCTGTCTTGGCCCCGGGACGTGGACCCGGTTGACGATGACGTAAGGACTGCCCGGCCCCTGAGCGCCTCCCGCGCCGCCACCGGTACCTCCGCCGCCTCCCATCCCGCCACCGCCCATGCCGCCTCCCTGCGCCGCGCCACCACCACCACCACCACCGGCCGCGGCACCGCCTGGCCTCGCGCCATTCCTCAACTCGTTGGTCACAAGTTGAAGGACGTCATTCATCGTCTTGGCGTCGCGAACCTGCCCTTCGAGAATCACCTGCGGGCCGACTTGACGGATGTGGACCTCCGCTCCGGGGAACGTCTGCTTGACCCGGTTTTCCAGATCGGCGGCGTCGAGCGTGACGCGCACCAGGAACGTCACGGGCCGCTCGGCGTCCCAAAGGGTGACCGTCGTCGTCCCGAAGGAACGACCATAGAGGTTGACCAGTTTGGTGTCCGGTTGGTCCGCCAGGACGTCCACGTCCGCCACCAAGGGGTTGGATACGGCGATCCTCGTCAGGGAGCGCTTCGTTTCGATCAACTTGGTCTGGCCGATCGCGACGCTGATCTCCGCCTCGGGGTCCTGGATTCGGTCGATCAGACTCTCCAGTTTCTTGGTCGTCTCCTCTTCCGAGGGGAGTTCCGCGGGCCCTGGAGGACGGTCGGGAACCAGGCCGGTGACGTCACGGTTCAACCGGACGAACTTCGAGGGCGGGTCGCTTCTCCGCGAAGGGAGGGCCTCCGGCTCGACCGGAATGATCGTCGGGGTCTCGGGGCGTCCCGGCAGCGCTCGGGGTTCCCCGGGCTGGTTGGGTCGGGTGTCGATCACCCGGGGTTCGGTTACGGTCGATGGAGCGGGAATGCCGACGTCCTCCGGGCCTGGCGTCGGCGCCTCGATCGGCACGCGATCAATGATGGGAGGGGTCTGGCCCGCGGTGTCGGGCACAGGTGGAACGGGGACGTTCGCGGCACCCTTGGCCGCGTCCTGCCCAAAAGCCGCCCCGGTTTGACTCGCGACCGCCAGAGCGAGCCAGGGTCCAAAGGCCAGCACCCATCGACTCCGGGTCGGCCAGCGTCGGTTCTCGTGGAACAAATCGCGCACTGGATTGGTCCTCGCCAGCAATGTCGTCCCCGCCAGGAAGCCTGGCCGTGCGACTCGGATCGATTGCGTGTTGTTTTGTAAGCCGATCACGCCCGATTGTCCTGGTTGTGCCGATTCTGACCATTGGAGGGATTCTCGGGGTCTGAGTGCTTAATTCGGCTGTGGCGTCTTCCAACTTGATTTTCGAGGTGCCATCTTGCCGGATTCATCCCACCAGTTTCACAATGTCTGGCCACGAACGGAAACGATCAGGCTTGAAGGGAGGGATTGCCGGACGAATGTCAACGACGCGACAGGCTTTCGGAATCGACGCGATCGACGCGATGCTGGGCGGGGGCCTCGTTCCCGGGACGCTCACGGTGATCGCGGGAGCGACGGGTGTGGGGAAGACGCAGCTTGGGTTGCGCTGGGCGGATCAGGGGGTCCGGCAAGAGACGCGACGTGGGGTGATTTGCGACCTGACCAGTCGGGGTGACTCCCAAAACCATAAGGCGTACGCGAGGGATCAATTCGGTTGGGAAATCCAGGACCACACGCTGGATCGTCCGCTCGACCTGGACGGGGTCTGGCGATTCGATCAACCCCTGGGTGACTATCTTCATCCCTTCTCACAGGCGGGTCGTCGGGTCACGCGTCGCGACCTGGACCCGGAGGAGTGGCACGTCTGGAAGTCCGATCTGGCCAGGGTCCTCCGGCATTCCGTCGCGTTCTTTTACCAGCACTTCGTCCGAGGGGCGCGGCGCGTCGTCGTCGATGGCATCGAGCCGACGGACCGGTTTTCCGAGTCGATTCAGTTCGAGTTCTTCGAGTACCTCTATCATCAGGTGCTTCGCAAGGAGGACGCCTGGGCCGCCCGAGAGCTCTTTCGGGAGGCGTTTCGAGCCAACGAATCGAAAGTCCAGGCGCATCCCTACGACCAGGGCTCGGTGGGGTGCGTTTACCTGTACACGACCCCGCACGTCCTGCTCGATGAGCTGATGAGCCAGCCGATCACGGAGGGGGATATCTTCTCGAACGCGAACACCATCCTCTTGTTAGGCCGTGTTCGCGAGGGAACGCGGCTTGGTCGGGCGCTTTACGTGGCGAAGCACCGGGGCAGTTATTGCTCCGACGAGGTTCGCCCTTATCGGCTCACGGACCGGGGACTCGTCTTCGATTAAGCCAAACGCCGTGGTGGACGCGGCCCCGCCGGGATGGGTTGAGGTCCATTCCGTGGAAGGGGAGCGGAACGTCCGGTTTTGGAGTACAATCCGGTTTTGAACGAACGAGTCCGGCCAGGCCGTCGGACGCACCGCGAACGGGGGAGGTCTTCGACGATGGCTTCGCTGGATCTGGATTCGAGCACCGGGCAAGACGAGCCGTCGACCGCGACTCGGCCGGCGGAGCTTACCTGGGAACCCTCCGTGGGGCCGTCGCCGCTCGGATTCGGTTGGGACGCGGAGCCCCTGATCCTGGACTGGTTCGGTCAGGGACGGCACGACCTACTCGTCAGCGCGGGTGGAGGGCCGAAGGGCCGCCGCTCCCGCGTTTACCGGCGGCTTCACAGGCTCGCCGACGGAACCCTGGTCTTTGATCGCGGGTGGCACGTCGACGCCCTCGACGGGCTGCGTTGCGTCTGCGCGCTTCAAAATGATCAGGACACGCGATTCGACCTGGTCGGCCTGAGCTCGCGGGGGTTCGTTTTCCTGAAGAACGTCGGAGCGCCGGGAGAGCCCTCGTTCGCCGAGCGGACGCCCCTCAAACTTCCGGAAGACCTTGGCGTGGGTCCTTGCCGGATCGTTCAGGCCGTCGCGATCGACTGGGACGGGGACGGTCGAGACGACCTGCTCCTGGGGGTGGACTCGCTGACCGACTACGACCCGGACGGCGACCGACTTCCCCGGTCCCAGCAGAAAGGATTCAACCAGAAGGGGGGCCATCCCGGATACGACCAGCAAGGGCTCTGGCGCGGCCGGGCCCCGATCGGTCGGCTCTTCTGGCTCAGAAACGTCGGAGGATGGGAGTCGCCCGATTTTCAGCTTCAGGAGGAGCTCGTCGGCGACACCCAGCCGTTGGACGTCGGAATGCACCCCGCTCCGCTTGGGGTCGCCTGGGAACATCCGGGCGGGTTGCAATTGCTCCTGACGGATCGTCGAGGATTGATCCACGTCCACAGGAATTTCGGCGATCAGCGTCCTCCGGTTCTCATGGAACCGCGGACCCTGCTTTGCGGAGGCGCGCAGTTCCTCCTGCCGGCGGATCGCACGACGCTCGTCGCCGCCGACCTGGACGACGACGACCATGACGAGCTGGTCTTCGGAACTTCCGAGG
>JBFWRA010000749.1:0-3497 GCA_050249155.1 Isosphaeraceae bacterium
CGCTTGGCTTTGAGCTGGGCACCCATTCTTAAAGATCGATCAAACGTCGGGAAGTGATTCCCAGCCCGTTCCTGACGACAGGCACCCCGACCCAAACCGTTCCGACCCGCGCAAGTTCTCAACGGCCCCCTCGTCTCTTCCTTGAAGGGCGACCCTTCCGCTCGCGATAATCCGGACGTGGCGTGGCGGCTCATTCTCTCAATCCCATCGGGAGTCCCCCCGAATGGCCCTGCCCAACGACCCCTCGACGAACCTGCTCTTCGGCATGCTCGCCCTTCAAAACGGCCTGATCGACCAGGGCCAGCTCGTCGCCGCGTTCCAGGCGTGGACCCGCGACAAATCCCAATCCCTCGCCGATCACCTCATCCAGCGTGGGGACCTCGACGCCGATCAACGCGCGGTGATCGAGGCGATGGTCCACCTCCACCTCAAGAAGCATCACGGCGACCCTGACAAGAGCGTCGGGGCCATTCGGGCGGGGGACTCGACCATCGAGCGCTTGAAGGAGATCGCCGACCCCGAACTGAACGCCAGCGTCCTTCAAATGTCGTCCCTGACCGACGCCGACCACGACCGCGCCAGCCATTTCAGCGTCGGGGCGTCCACCTCCGACGGCCCGCGATGGAACCGGACGATCGTGACGGCCGCGGCGGTGGCGCTGGTCTCGGGGGTGATTGGCCTGGGAGCGGTGGCCGCTCTCCAGACCCAGGGCAAGGCGGCGCTGGCGCTGAGGAACGCCGATCTGACCGCCGCCAACGCCGCGCTGGAGCTCCAGCGCCAGCGCGCCGAGAACCGCGAACAACTGGCGATCGACGCGGTGAAGCGGTTCCATGACGTGGTGGCGGAGAACCCCGAGCTCAAGTACCTCCCGTCCCTCGAAGGTCTGCGCGAGACCCTCTTGAAAGAGCCGTTGGCCTTCCTCAAGGACCTCCGCGAGGGGTTCCAGGCCGACCACGGCACCCGGCCGGAATCCCTGCCGCGGTTGGCGAACGAGCCTCCCGGGGTGCGGGAGCACCAGGCGGACCTGGCGAATACTGAGAATCGCCGGGGCGACGTGCTGCGGGCCGCCGGCCAGACCGACGCGGCGCGCGAGTCGTATGAGAGGGCGTTGGCGATCCGGGAGCGCCTGACGCGGGAATACCCCGAGATCACCCAGTACCAGAACGATCTGGCCTCAAGCCATATCGACCTCGGCAACCTGCTCAGCGACACCGATCAGCCGGCCGCGGCGCGCGAAGCTTATGAGAGGGCGCTGGCGATCCAGGAGCGGCTGGCGCGGGAGCACCTCGCGATCACCCAGTTCCAGAACGCCCTGGCCTCAAACCATGGCAACCTCGGCAACCTGCTCAGCGACACCGGACAGCCGGCCGCGGCGCGCGAGTCGTATGAGCGGGCGTTGGCGATCTTCGAGCGTCTGGCGCGGGAGAACCCCGCGAGCACCGAGTTCCAACGCGACCTGGCCACAACCCATAACAATCTCGGCGTCCTGCTCCGCGAGACCGGTCAGCCAGCCGCGGCGCGCGAGTCTTGTGAACGGGCGCTGGAGATCCAGGAGCGGCTGGCGCGGGAGCACCCCGCGAGCACCGAGTTCCAACGCGACCTGGCCACAACCCATAACAACCTCGGCGTCCTGCTCAGCAAAACCGGTCAGGCGGCCGCGGCGCGCGGGTCGTATGAGAAGGCGTTGGCGATTCGAGAGCGTCTGGCGCGGGAGCACCCCACGAGCACCGAGTTCCAGAGCGCCCTGGCTCAAAGCCATAACAACCTCGGCGTCCTGCTCCGCGAGACCGGCCAGGCGGCCGCGGCGCGCGAGTCTTGTGAACGGGCGCTGGAGATCAAGGAGCGGCTGAGGCGGAAGAACCCCGCGAGCACCGAGTTCCAGAGCGCCCTGGCTCAAAGCCAAAACAACCTCGGCCTCCTGCTCAGCGACACCGGTCAGCCAGCCGCGGCGCGCGAAGCTTATGAGCGGGCGCTGGAGATCCAGGAGCGGCTGGCGCGGGAGCACCCCGCGAGCGGCCAGTTCCAGAGCGCCCTGGCCCTAACCCATAACAACCTTGGCGTCCTGCTCCGCGAGACCGGCCAGGCGGCCGCGGCGCGCGAAGCTTATGAGCGGGCGTTGGCGATTCGGGAGCGGCTGGCGCGGGAGAACCCCGCGAGCACCCAGTGCCAGAGCGCCCTGGCCCAAAGCCATATCGCCCTCGGCCTCCTGCTCCGCGAGACCGGTCAGCCGGCCGCGGCGCGTGGGTCTTGTGAACGGGCGCTGGCGATCGTTGAGCGTCTGACGCGGGTGAACACCGAGGCACCCGATTTCGCGAGCGATCTGGGTGGATCGCTCCACAGCCTGGCCCTGATCGACCTGGACGCCGGGAGATTCGCCGAGGCCCATGCCAGACTCCTCCAGGCCGTCGACTGGCGGAAAAAAGCCCTCGCCGCCAACCCGAGTCACCCGACGTATCGACGAAGCCTGGCCAATCACCTGAGGAACCTGAGCACGGCCGCCCGGGGCCTGGGCCGCGAGGACGAGGCGGCGGCGGCCCAGCGGGAACTGGCGGAACTCACGACCAGCGATCCGCGATTCGAAGCCCTGGACGCCCGGCTGCTCGCCGTGAGCCAGGGAGAGACGCCAAAGAACGTCGCCGAACGCCTGGCACTGGCCGAGAGGGCCTGCGACGTCGCGCGGCACGCCCTGGCCGCTCGGCTCTGGGCCGAGGCGATGGATGCCGATCCCAGGCTCGCCGACGACCGATGGAACAGACACCGTTACAACGCCGCCCGTTCCGCCGCGCTGGCCGGCTGCGGTCAGGGCGAGGACGATCCCGCCCCCGACGTTGACGCGATGGCCCGGCTTCGCCAGCGGTCCCGCGACTGGCTCACGGAGGAACTGGCGGAGTGGACCCGCGTCCTGGACTCGGGTCCGGACCAGGCCCGAGACGTCGTCGCCCAGTGGCTCGTGTACTGGAACCAGGACCCCGACCTCGCCGGCGTCCGCGACGCGAAGGCGCTGAAGGCGTTGCCCGAAGCCGAGCGCGCCACCTGGATCGACCTGTGGGCGAAGGTGGATGCGTTGCTGGCGAAGGCCCGGGGAGAGGCCCCGCTTCCCGACCTGCCCGACGACCCGTTCGCACGGTGAGGGGCCCGGGACGGTATACTATGGGGCGACTCCGATCGAGACTTTGGTCGGGTCCGCGATCGCGGACCAATCCCATTCCCATTCCCATTCCCAACGAGAGATGGTCCGCGATCGCGGACCCGACCCATGCGATCCCGTGTTCGTTTCGGCGTCGACGCCGATCGAAACTCTTGTGGGGTCCGCTCTCGCGTCGGGTGGCAGGGTCTCGGGCCACCGAGACCCCGGTCTTGGGGTGGTTCCACCCGGGTCACGGAGGTCCGGGACCCAGCCCCCCCCCCCGGGCAAGTCGGGAACGTGGTTACAGACTGTTCCCATGGGGGATGTAGGAAAGGAAGGGGACTCCACGCCGCTCACCACCACGCTACCA
>JBFWRA010000750.1:0-3494 GCA_050249155.1 Isosphaeraceae bacterium
GCCACCGCGATCCTCACGGCGACCGGGAGCCAGGAGGTCAACCCGGCGACGGTCTGGTACCGTTCGGTCCGAACCTCCCAGGACTACGTGGAGTCGATCTCGCAGGCGTTCCTGGGCGTCCGGGTCCAGTGCGCCCAGTGCCACCACCACCCCGCGGAACGCTGGAGCCAGGACGACTACCACGGCCTGGCCGCGGTCTTCGCGAGGGTCGGTCGCAAGGGAGGGTTCGCCGACGCCGAGGTCCCCACCAACCAGACCATCCACCTCGCCTCCGAGGGGGAGGTTCGGCACCCGAGAACCGATCAGGTGATGACGCCCCGCCCCCTGGGCGGGCCCGACTTCGCCGTCGGTCGGCACGACGACCCGCGGAAGTTCCTCGCGGAATGGATGACCGACCCCGCCAACCCCTATTTCGCCAGGACGATGGCCAACCGGGTCTGGGGGCACTTCCTCGGTCGGGGGCTGATTCATCCTATTGACGATGCCCGAAGCACGAATCCGCCGAGCCATCCCGAGCTGCTCGACGCGCTGGCGGCCGACTTCATCGCGAGCGGCTTCGACGTGAAGCACCTGATCCGGACATGCTGTCAGTCCGAGGCGTACTCGCTCAGCTCGCGACCGACCGACTCCAACCGCGACGACCACCAGAGTTTCGCCCGATATTACCCGCGGCGTCTGCAAGCCGAGGTGCTTCTGGACGCGATCAGTCAGGTCCTCGACGTGCCAACCGAATTCCCCGGCGGCCCTGGCAAGTTCCCCACCGGCACCCGGGCGATCGACCTGCCCGACGAGGCCGTGCCCAGCGCGTTTCTCGACGTGTTCGGCCGGCCGGCGCGGTCGTCGGCCTGCGAATGTGAGCGGGTCGCCGAACCCTCACTGGGCCAGGCCCTGGCGTTGATCGGATCGCCGACCGTCGACCAGAAGCTCTCGGCGAAGAACGGTTACGTGGCCAGCCTCGCCGAGGACGACCGTCCCCTCACGGAACTGATCGACGACGTGTTCGTGCGGGTCTTCGCCAGACCTCCCCGGGACGACGAGATCGAGAAGGCCCGACGGTTCATCGAGTCGCGCCCCGAGAGACGATCGGCCTATCAATCTCTGCTCTGGTCGTTGCTCGTGACCGCCGAGTTCATGTTTAACCATTGAGGTAGGGTCATGCCGAACCACGACCGCCGGCCCCGACCTGAAGGTCCTGTCATCTCCCGACGCGCGGCCTTGCAACTGGGAGTCCCACTGCTCGGTCTTGGGCTCGCCGACCTGGCGCGTGGAAGGGCCATCGCCAGGACCAGGACCGCGTCCTCGCGGCACCGGGCGCTGATCGTGTTCTGGACCCACGGCGGCATGAGCCAGCAGGACACCTACGACCTCAAGCCCGACGCCCCCGCGCCCTACCGGGGCCCCTATCGACCGATCCCCACGGCGGCGGCCGGAGTCTCGATCACCGAGCGATTTCCCCGCCAGGCGGCCGTGATGGACAGGCTCTCGATCGTTCGATCGGTCCACCACGGCAACGGGATTCACGCCCCCTCCGCGCACTGGATGCAGACCGGCGCGTTTGGGCCGACGCTCGCGCGCAACGCTCCGCAAAAACCGTCGTTCGGCTCGGTGATCGCCAAGGCCCTCGGCGCGCGGTCGTCCGACATGCCGGCCTACGTCACCGTTCCGAAGTCGGAGGCCTTCGGCTACCAGGGGGCGGTCTACCTGGGCGCGGCGTACCAGCCGTTCGAGGTGGGTGCCGACCCGAACGCCGGTGAGTTCCGCGTCGCGAACCTGTCACTTCCCGGGGGCCTCAGCCTCGACACCCTGCGGGCTCGATCGGCCGCCTTGAAAGAGTTCGACACCCTCCGCCGCGAGATCGACTCCAGCGGTGTGATGGAAGGACTCGACGAATTCAAGACGCAGGCTCTGGAAATGCTAACGGGCGATCGCGTTCGGCACGCCTTCGACGTCGCCCGGGAGGACCCGCGGCTCCGCGACCGCTACGGTCGGCATCCCTATGGGCAAGGGGCCTTGCTCGCCCGTCGACTGGTCGAGGCGGGTACCACGTGTGTCACCGTGAACACCGGTTACTGGGACCACCACGACGACGTCGAGAAGAACCTGGAGCAACACCTCGGGCCGCTCGACGCCGCGATCGCGACGCTGGTGGAGGACCTCCACGATCGAGGATTGCTGGACGACGTCTTGATCTATTGCGCCGGGGAGTTTGGGCGCACTCCGCTGATCAACGGGCACGCCGGCCGCGACCACTGGCCAAATTGCTTCTCCGTCCTGTTCGGCGGTGGCGGCATCCAGGGAGGTCGAATCGTCGGCGCGAGCGAGCCCCGAGGGGGAGAGGTCGTGGAGCGGCCCGTCACTCCCCAGGACCTCCTGGCCACGATCTACCAGTCCCTCGGGATTCCACTCGATCTTCACTTCCCGGACGCCTCGGGACGACCCGTCAGCATCGTGGGCGCGGGCAAGCCGATCCAGGAGCTTTTCTGAAGCCGGACCCAACGGCCGCGTTCACTCGCCACGGGAAAACCAGAGCGTTCGGGCCGTCTCTCCCAGGATCGCGGCCCTGGCTTTGTCGTCGAGCCCGAGTTCCCGCTGGAAGATCGCCAGGTGCTGGGCGTAGGTCACCTTCGGGTTCCACAACTCGCAGGGGAAGTTGCTTCCCCAGACGCAACGTTCCGGCCCAAACGCGGCGATCACCCTCCGGCAGGGCTCGTGCAAGTCACGGCAGGGGTACGCCTCGGCCGTCCCCGTGGGGATGAACGTCAGCTTGGCGTGAAGGTTCGGTCGCCTGGCGAGACGTTCGAGCGCTCCGAGGGTCGGTTCGAGTTCGGGACCCACCCTGAGATTCAGACAGTGGTCGATCACCAGGCGGAGCGACGGGTGTCGACGCGCGAGCGACTCGACCTCGTCGGCCTTATCCCGGTTGACCAGGACGTTGATCACGATTCCAAGCCGTTCCGCGGTCGACCAGAGCGCAATGACTCCCGGATCGTCGAGCCGACCACTCTTCGCGGGAATGCTCCGCATCCCGCGAACGTTCGACTCCCGCGCGTATCGTTCCAGAATCGCCGGGCTCGTCGGATCGTCGGGGTCGAGCGTGCAAACTCCGGCGAGGACGCTGGCGTGCCGCTTCGAGGAATCGGCGAGAAAGCGGTTGTCCCACCGGTAAAAGGTGCTCGTCTGAATCGCGGTCGCTCGGGAGACGCCGTTGGCTTTCATCTCGCGGAGGAGGTGGGAGACGGTCCCTTTCCCCGCGGGCGGTCGGTACGGGTTCTCAATCGTTGGATACGCGTTCTCATCCTCGGAATAGATATGAGCGTGGCAATCGATCACGAGGGACGACGGTTCGGCGGGAGCGCTCCAGCCTCGACGAGAGAGCGCGGCGAACCCGGCGCAGGTGGCCAGGAAACGCCGACGAGCGAGTGGGGAGTGGGTGGATTTCACGGCGGTGCCCTCGGTCTGGTGCACTGAGAGCCGACGTTGCCGTCGGACTCGAC
>JBFWRA010000751.1:0-3494 GCA_050249155.1 Isosphaeraceae bacterium
GCGTCTCTCTGAGCCGGGCGTTGGCGTAGAGGCGTCGGGCGCGGACGTTGTAGAGTTCGCCGAGCTTCTGGATCTGGTCCCGGATCTTGACGACGTAACCCATGTACGTCGCGCTGAAGCGAGCACCGGTGGAGATCCCGTCGGCCCAGCTCGCCGCGGTGTTCGTGGTGCCGGTGATCCTGACGTTGTAGTCGTACCGAAGCAGCAAGCCCACGCCGATCCCCAACGCGAGGGCCACGTGCAATCCCAGCAGGATCAACGTGTCGGAGGTTCGTCCATTCTTGCGAATCGCCACCCAGATGGCCGTCTCGATCCAGAGAAACAGCAGGGTCACGCAAATCGAGGCGAGGAGGGTGACGGTGTAGATGCCGGCGATCTTGTAGATCGGGATGCGGCCCGAGGTTTCCAGCACGCGAAGCAGCATCGTGCCGACGACCCCGACGACCGCGACCAGCGCCGCGATGTCGATCCAGCTACCCTTGCCGACGTTCCGCTCCCGGATGGCCGTGGCCAGCCACGAACCGATCCAACCGAGCAGACAGAAGAGGCTGACGACCTTTAACCAGATGAGCGGTCCGGCGAAGAACCCGGGGATGGTGACCGTGGGCTCGCCGAACGCTTGAAGCCAGACCAGCGCCGTTCTCAAGGAAGGCGGCAGGGGCGAGGCGTTGGCCTGCGCCCACAGGACGGGAAAACTCAAGTATGATAGCGCGGACATCGAAGGGTCTCTCTCCTCGGTCACCGTGAGCTTCACGGAAGACGGGGCGGGCGGGCCGAGTCGGTTCGTCGCCGATCAGGGCGTCGAGAGAATGGAAAAGGAACCCGCCCGGGATCTACCGGGTGTGTCAAGGCGGAGGGGACCGGTGAGCGACCCCTCCGTCATTCCTGGTGCGTCGTGATTAGCTCTTGGCGGCCGGGGCGCTGGCCAGTTCGTCGTTGGACGGGGCGCTGATCTTGCCGGGTTCGGCCACGCGACGGCGGCCGGGGTGCAGGTCGCTTTCCCGAACGATCCTGAGGAAGAGTTCCTCCAGGGTGGTGGTCGGGTGGTCGACCGCGACGAGTTCGGCGCCGTGACGCTGGATGACCGCCCGGATTTCCTCGATCGCAGCCTCGGGCAGGTCTTTCGTCTTGATCTGCGTGACGTCCTGCACCGTCAGCAGGTCGGTGACCTTGCCGAGTTCCTTCAGCTCGCCGCGGTGGAGGATCGCGATCCGGTCGCAGATGTCCTGCATGTCGGCCAGGAGGTGCCCCGACAGAAGGATCGTCTTACCTTGCTCGCGAAGTTCCCGGATCAATTCCTTGATCTCGGCGGTGCCAATCGGGTCGAGGCCCGAGGTCGGTTCGTCCAGCAGGATCAGCTCGGGGTTGTTGATGAGCGCCTGGGCCAGACCGATCCGGCGCTGCATGCCCTTGGAGTATTCCCGAAGCTGCCGGTGCTTGGCGGCGGAGAGCCCGACCATTTCGATCAGCCGGCCGACCCGCTTGGTTCGTTCGGCGGCGGGGATCTTGAAGAGCCTGCCGTAGAACTGAAGGGTCTCCTCGGCGTTGAGGAACTTGTACAGGTAGGACTCTTCGGGGAGGTAGCCGATTCGCTCGTTCTTGGCGACGTTGGTCGTCGGCTCGTTGAAGATCAGCGCGTCCCCCTCGGAGGGGAACACCAGCCCGAGCAGGAGCTTGATCGTGGTGGTCTTGCCCGAGCCGTTGGGGCCGAGCAACCCGAAGATCTCGCCGCGGTGGACCTGGAGATCGAGGGCCTTCAGGGCCTGGACCTTGGGGCGTCCCCAGAAGTCCCGGTAGACCTTGGTCAGGTTCCTGGTCTCGATAATGACGTCTCGGCTCATCGAGGGCGCCTTCTGAAAAGCGGGAAGAGAACTGTGAGAACTCACCGAGCGGTGCGGGCCCGAATTGGGAAACGATCCCCTGGACGCGGTTGGGCGTTCCCCCGGCATCGAATTCAGTAAGAAAAAGAAGGAATGCGGACGACCGATCGAGGAAATCAGCGGGAACGAAAGGCGGCCGGGGACTCAACCTCACGCAACCAAAACGCACCATTCCGGACGAGAACCGTACCGTGCCAGGGTCCGATGGAGCGAACGTTTCCTGGGGATGGAACGCGGGGATGATCCTCGCGTGACGTTACCCAGGCTGCTACGAACGCCGGACCTGGAAGGTTCGGGGCGATTTTCCGAATTTTTTTCCGCGACGACCAACCGGTCCTGGCTGGAATGACCACGCCCCGGACGTCACGACGCCCGGGGCTGGGGAGTTGCGGAGGTCTCATCGTAAAAAACGAGGTTGCCGTTGGCAAGCGCCCCGGGCGTGTTTCGCGTGGCTTGGAACACCTTCAAGGAGTCAGGCCGGACGTTCCCGAGTTGATGGGCGGGACTTCGACCCTGCCGGTGAACGGAGGCACCTGGACCCTGGGGCCACCGCCGATCGCCTCGCGATAGGGATTGACCGGCGTCATGGCCGAGGCCATGGGTGGTCCGCCCGCGGGGTGCCATCCGCCGTCGCCCGCGTACGGTACGTAGCGCTGACCTCGCATCACGTAGGGGTTGTAGTATTGCGGGAGGAACATCTGGTTGGCCGGAACGGACAGGTAGCGCGGGAAGAAATACTCGCTCGTGCGATTGGCACCGAGCGGGAGGTAGATCCCGTGGTCGAAATAGCCATAGCCGTCCGGGTTTCCGTTGGGGAAGCCCCAACCGTTGCCAGGGCCGTCGGGGAGGATGAACCCCCCCTCGCCGTGACCTGGCCAGGAGGTCGCGCCGGCCGCCAGGGCCAGCGCCAGCATCACGCTCGTCGTCGCCATGGGGACAGGACCTTTCCTGATTCCAACCACGCGCGAGCCGGCACCGATCGGCAACGGCCCCCGCGGTCGTCTCCCAAACTTACCCGCGCGGGCGACTCCGGGCGCGAGGACAGCGGGGGATTCCCTTCCGGCGCTCCTGGAAAACCGTTACGATCGATCTCCAGGCGGCGCGTCCTTACGCGTCGAGCCTTCGCGGCGAACTCAGGAACAAGTCGAGAATCACTTCCCGATTTGTGGAGCGAGCCAGGGTCCATCGAAAATCCGGGACGTGATTCCCGGCCTATTTCTCAGTCTCTCCGACGGGCGCGGCCTCGCATGATCGTCCTGATCGACAACTACGATTCGTTCACGTACAACCTGGTCCAGCGCCTCGGGGAGATCGACCCCGGGCTCGACCTGTTCGTCGTCAGGAACGACCAGATCACTCCCGAGGAGATCGAGGCCAAAGCGCCCTCGCACGTCATCGTCTCACCAGGCCCCTGCACTCCCAGAGAGGCGGGGATCAGCAACGAGGTGATCCGCCGGTTCGCCCCCAGGCTCCCCGTCTTGGGGGTCTGCCTGGGCCACCAGTGCATCGGCCACACCTTTGGCGCGGTCGTCAGCAGGGCCGACCGGATCATGCACGGCAAGACCTCACTCATCCACCACGACGGAAAGGGCGTCTACCGCGGGCTTTCCAACC
>JBFWRA010000752.1:0-3491 GCA_050249155.1 Isosphaeraceae bacterium
AAGTTCACGCGAACCACTCCGGCAAGCGACTTCCCTGGCGAAAGCGGGCGATGGGATTCGAACCCACGACGTCCAGCTTGGGAAGCTGGCATTCTACCACTGAATTACGCCCGCAACCTGTTTAAACGCGAGAATTCATGGCGATCGGATTGGGCCCCTCGCCTTCTGGGCTCGGCCGCCTCCATGATCGCCATGAGAATGATTTTAACGGCTGACATTCCCCCGGCCAAGGGGGGAGCGGCCCGAGCTTCTCGAAACGCCCGGATCTCGTCGCGTCAGGTCCGCTTCAAACTGGACCGGGCGATTCGCGATCCGCGTCGCTGAGAGCGAGAAATGATTCAGCGGAGCCCGGCGATGATCTCGGAGGCGACGACGCGGGCGAGTAGGACCGGCACCGCGTTGCCCATTTGACGCATCTGCTCGGTCCAGGAACCCGTGATCCGGTACGCGTCGGGGAACGTCTGAAGCCGAGCGCATTCCCTTGGTGAGAAATAACGGACCTCGCCGTCGCCCAGCGCCAGGGTGTTCTCCCCGCCGGGAACGCCGTGATCCCCGGCCTTGAGGGTCTTCGCCGGCTCGTCCCAGGGGCTTCCGGTATGGCCCTTGTAAGAGCGCGCGCCGGGGTTGAGAAAATGATTCGGGTCGTACGCGTCACGCTCGCCGGGCTTGAGGCTCGGCAGATCGGTGATGGCGTCCCGGACGGTACGCCAGGGCCGTCGGTCGTCCTCCTCCCAGAAGCCGGGCGCTCGTTCGCGGACCAGGGTGATCGACTCGGGACGCCGCTTCCTCGGGATTCGATGTCGTTCCCAGTACTCGCCCGTCAAGAACTGGTCACGGAGCAGCGCGTCGCGGGAATGCGTCGGCTCGGGAAACGACCACTGAACGCCGAGGTCGGCGCGGAATCCAACGATGAACACGCGCTCACGCCGCTGAGGCACGCCGTGATCGGCGGCGTTGAGGAGTTGAAACACGACGTTGTAGTCCAGCCCAGTCGCCCGGCCGGACGTGTGGATCTTTTCCAGCTCGGACCGATGCTCACGCCAGGACCGCCCGGGCTTCAGAGTGATCAGGGGGTGTGAGAGTCGCAGGATCACGTACTCGAAGTAATCGGCGAAGCTTCCGCGCAGGAGACCCTTCACGTTCTCCACGAGGAACGCCCTGGGACGAAGGGCCGCCACGGCCCTGGCGAATTCAGGGAACATGTCGCGCTCGTCCTCATGCGCGCGATGCTTGCCCCCCAGGGAGAACGGTTGGCACGGGACGCCCCCCGCGATCAGTTCCACTCGGCCGAAGGTGTCGTAAGCCAGAGAGCGGACGTCGCTTTCGATGATCCGCCAGTCCTTCAGAAACTCATACCCCAGCGTCTGGTTCAGCCTGAGCGTCTCGCAACAATCATGGTCGAACTCGACGACGGCGGCATGCTCGAATCCGGCCATGCCGGTCCCGAGGGCTAGACCACCCGCGCCGGAGAAGAGCTCGACTGATCGCATACGTTTCCTTTGATGAAAGCGTCGATCCGTCGCGTCAACGTCGCGACGTCCTTCAACTCGCACTCCCAGATGACCAGGACGCGCCAACCCAGCGATTCGAGCGCCTCCCGCGCGCGCTCGTCCCGCCGAACGTTTTCATCGAACTTCGCGGTCCAAAAATCCAATCGCGACTTGGGCGTCCGCGTGTGGGGACATCCCACGTGGCGGTGCCAGAAGCAGCCGTGGATCATCACCGCCGTCCGCCATTTTGGAAGGGCCACGTCCGGTCGGCCTGGCAGGTCTTTCCTGTGCAATCGAAAGCGGTAGCCCAACCCATGCAAGAGTCGGCGGACGGCGACCTCGGGACGGGTGTTCTTGGCGGTGACCCGCGCCATGATTTCGGAACGACGTTCCGGGCTGACACTGTCCATTTTCGATCTCCCCCGGGCCAAGCCAGTCGTTCTTGGGGGAATTCTACCGAGGACGGCGAAGGAACCGGCCTCGACGCGGATGGCCAGGCCCCACGCGTCGTTGGGGCAAGCGGAGCGTTTCGGGTCGAACCCTCGTCAACTCGAAACCGGAGGCGCTTTCGGGTCACGCGAGCGTTGACCCGGGCACCCCTGGGATGGAAAGTCGGGAGGTGGTTCCCAACCTGTTCCGTCAGTGCGGCCCCGGTTCCGCCAGTTCCAGATAGGGCCGGCCAGGCGCGACCGGCTCGGTGTAGGGATAGCGCGTCACGACGTTCCGGACGACGTCGGGGCTGTCGGTCAGGATCGCGACCGCCTCGACCAGCGCCTCGGGGCGCGCGCGGAACAACAGGTCGGCGAATCGGCCGGGTCGATCGGCCGGATAGCGATCGAGGATGGCCCGGAGCCGCCTGGCGTCGGGGTCGTCGCCTGGGTCGCCGTTTCGACGGGCCAGCAGCGTGGCGGCCCGTCGCATCGTCGCGGGCTCTCGGCTCGCCCACTCAAACGCCGGCGCGTGGGTGCCGAGCCTGGCGACCCGCGTCAGCCCCTCACCCCAAAGTCGACCCAGAAACGGGGCGGTCTGGCGGACCCAGGCCGGGACCTCGGGACTCTCGTGCGGTTGGTCGGCGGCGGAGTCGGTCAGGAGCCAGAGCGCCCAGGCCCTCGCGACCGCCTCGGGGTCGGCCACGGTGGCCACTCGCAGCCCGTCGAGTTGCCGGGGCCGGGACGCGTACCAGGGCCTCATCGCGAAGAGCAACCGGGTGAAGGCCGACGCCTTCGAGTCCTGCGTGAGCAGCCAAACGTGGGGGAACCGGGAGGTGTCCCGCCAGCCCAGCCGAACGTCGGGTCGAAGGTCCCCCAGCGACTGGAGTTCGATGAACGTGGATGGGTTCGTCTTGTCGTTCAGGAAGTCCACCTCCGCGCCCCGGGGCAGTTTCGCGTTCAGCTCGGCCAGGACTTCGGGATTGAAGGCGTCGTACCAGTAGGTCAGCTCAAACAGCCCGCGCGACCAGGCCCCGCGCGGACCTCCAACGCATTCATTGTAATACGAGAGTTCGTAAGGATGGATCCTCACGAGCTGCCAGGCCGCGGGGATCAGCGTGAGCCCCGCCATGACGGCCCTTGGCACCCAGGCTCTACGAGCCTTCAGCGCTCGGCCAAGGCCGTCGGCCGCCCAGACGGCCCCCCAGCCCGCCATCGCCGCGAGGAAGAAGAAGGTCGGTAGGAACAGGCGAACCCCGTCATGAGCCGGAGTGGGGAACATTCGAAAGATCGGTAGAGTGATCAATTGAAGCAGGAAAAAAAGCGGAAGTCGGTCCTCGCGAGCGACCCGGATGGACCAGAGCGCGCCCAGGACCGCCGCGGCGAGGATCGTGACGGGGACCGTCACTCCCATCAACACCCAGGCATTGTGCCAGGGGAGGCTATACTCGTAGGTTTGCCCAAGGTAAAAGATCTGAATGTCCGGGAGCGCGCCTCGGCGATCGGTGTTGATCTGATAATAATGAGCCAGTCGCGGCAGGGTCTCGCGCCACCAGGGTGGGCAGCCCAGCCA